>JAGGSW010000104.1 GCA_021158895.1 Candidatus Odinarchaeota archaeon
TATGTAAATAAGACAAGCAAACAATGGTATGCAAAACCGCAAGTTCTCATTTTAAACATTTTCCATCCTAGCCACTCAAAATATGCAGTAATAAGTAAACCAAACATAAACGCAAAAACAAGTACTGATACAGTAATAGAAAAACTGACTTTAAAACGAAACTTATGTAAATCCCTATCAGCGTTATAATCGATCCTAAAAACAACCCGACTATAAGTCGTCGTGTAAATACTAGGGGTTGTTTTTCCATAGTTAAATGTTTTACATCAAAATATAAAAATTATTGCTTCTATAAAATAACCTAAGCCCGTATAGGAAAAGACCCTCTGGTTTCGGTAATTATGCTATTTATAGCTTTTTCAATAGCTTTAATCATTCTCTCTGACGTTAATGTTATTTTAAACATTTCCGTTTTAAACCCGTAATATCTGCCTCTTGTGACTTGCGCTAACCATATTAAGAGATGTGTTGGAGATATTATGAGCTTTGCATCCCACTTATCTAAGTGAAGAGGATTAATAACCACGATGGGAATATTTTTTCTCGCTAAAAGAAGAGTTGCAGCTATTACATCAGCCTGCGCCGGCATCGGAATTTTATCTCTTAATGAAGGGCTTATCGGCCGTTTTAATGGAACATTTGCTAGTCCATCACTAACTAGCACAATAATTGGAATAGTATCTGGATTTCTTCTTAACTCCTGTGTTAATACTTGGTTAGCTTTAAGTAACCCGTCAGCCAGCGGTGTACTACCGCCAGCTTTTAGCTCTGCAATTTTTCTCGCTACTATATTAATATTTGTAGTTGGATGAAATGCTATCCTAGCTTTCTCTCCCTGAAGAACAATTAATCCCACTCGATCTCTATAACGATAAGCTTTCCTATGCAAAGAAAATACAGCTTCAGAAATCGCTTTAAGATGGTATAACATGCTTTCACTCAAATCTAAGACTAACAGCATAGTAATTGGTGCTTTATACATTCTTACATTAGTTCTTAAGTCCTGAGGTTCAACTTGTATGGCCAGTTGTTCAGCAAATCGTCCTTGTCGTATTACTGCAGCTTTTAAAGTAGGTTCTAGGGCTATGTCAACGTTGTAGGTTTCAGGAATCTCATAACCCACTATTCTACCTTTGTGAACCGATACTACTGCTAAGGCCCTTTTACCAGAAAGATACCTACTTTTTCTAGCTTTAACCTTTACATCGAATCGAAATTCAAATTTTTCCCTACGGGACTTAATTTCCTCTAGAACTGTTTTACCAAAAGCAAAAGGCACTTTCTTGGAAACACTTAGTGCCGGGAAAAGTGAAGGAGCTATATCTATCATAATCTTTTCTTCTTTTTCTTTGCCTTCTCTTATAACGACATATTTTTTTGAAATTTTTTCTCTCCAAACAGATTTCAATTTTTTGGCAGCTTTACTAAAAAAACTCTCTTTTGACTTAAAGGAGTGAACAATTCCACCTAAAAATTTTAACGCCACTTCTTTAGGGGCCTTTCCAAACCCTCCTATACTACTAAGTGCACTTTTCTTTTGTCCATTTTTAAGAAGTTCATCTAATTTCTCCTTTTCTTTTTCCTTGGAAGCACGTGTAATTTTTAAAGTTTTTTTAAATCTAGAACGCTTTTTCATCGAGTTTTCAGGTGCATAATCTATTTCTGGCGACGTATCATGTTTTCTGCCACCTACCTTGGCAACAATTCCCTGTAGGACATACTTCTCTCCCTCTCGACGAAAAAAGTTTTTCATGGATTTCATCACATTTTTGAAGGCAGTATCTATTTCCTCATATGTTGCTGGTTCTTCAAACCCTCCACGCCTAGTTCTATGGCCAAGTGCAAGCTTAGCTGCAACATTAATATCTTCAGGTTCAACTACCGTTCTTCCTTGAAAAGCAGCAAGAGTCCTCGCGGTTTGAACAATAACTATGTCTGGTCTATGACCATCAACCTGAAGAGTTAAACATAATTTCGCTACAGCTTTCAAAACGGGTTCAGGTATCCGCACGCTTGGAAGCATTTCTATTGCTTTCATTATTCTTTCTCTAAGTTCCCTCTGCTTTTCTTCATATTTTTTCCTAAATCCCAAGGGATCCTCAGCAAACTCTAAGTTCCTTTTTATAACCTCAACCCTTAATTCTTCGTCCTGAATTCCTCTGATCGAAACCGATAAAGGTAAACGATCCAACAATTGAGGTCGTAATTCACCCTCCTCCGGGTTCATTGTCCCTACAAGTATAAAGCGAGAGGGATGAGCAATAGAGATGCCTTCTCGCTCAACAATATTCCAACCTGAAGCAGCTGCATCTAAAATATCATCTACTATGTGATCTGGCAGCAAATTAATTTCATCGACGTACAGGATGTTTTGGTTAGCTTCCGCAAGAATCCCGGGTTGTAAAGCCCTTACTCCTTCTTTTAATGCCCTTTCTATGTCTAAAGAACCTATAACTCTATCTTCTGTTGCACCAATTGGTAACGTAACAACTTTCATCTTTCTCTTTTCAACTGGTAGTTCCTCACCTTTCTCAAATTTCTCTCTGCAAACATCACACATGTTTGTCGGGTCTTCAGGATTACAATTAAAAGGGCAACCTTTCACAACCTTTATTTCAGGTAGCAAATCTGCTAAAGCCC
Source organism: Candidatus Odinarchaeota archaeon (assembly GCA_021158895.1). Taxonomy (GTDB): domain Archaea; phylum Asgardarchaeota; class Baldrarchaeia; order Baldrarchaeales; family DXJG01; genus DXJG01. The sequence goes on from JAGGSW010000104.1 coordinate 2,641, forward strand.
TTACCACGGTGCTTTTGCCAGAACCTTTCTCCCCCCTTACTAGCAAGCCACCTATCTTAGGATTTATTGCATTCAAAATTAAAGCTAATTTTAATAAATCTTGATCAACCACAGCTGTAAATGGAAAAACTATTCTTTCCTCAGAGAATTTTCCCGACATTTTAAGAACTAACCCCCCAATTATAAAAATTTAAAAAACGATATAAAGTGTTCGATGGTAAAGAAATCTTCCCTTCATTGATGCTATTATCAAAGAAAATATTTAACTTAGCTGGAGAGCCATGTAATACTCTATCATAGATATTTTTACTTCTTTTTCTTCAGTTTCCTGACAACCGCGTCGGCAGCCACGATTAATGGGTTCCACACTGGTGATATTGGAGGCGCATAAGCTGTTTCCAGCGAAAGTAAATCGTCTACTGTCAAGTTTTTCATTAGAGCTAACGACACGATATCTACTTTAGTCGCTACACTGTTTTCACCAATCACTTGAGATCCGATTACACGTTCATCTTCTGGGTTCACTAATATTTTTACATGTATTTCTTTGCTATTTGGGAAATATTCAGGTTTCGTTTTTCCTCTCACAGTCCCAATGACAGGTCTTATGTTTATCTTCTTTGCTTGTTGAGCAGTTAAACCAACTGAAGCTATTTCAAGACCAAAAAGCTTAGTGACTCTTGTAAGAACAGTTCCGCGATAAATCGCAGTTCCTCCAGCAGCATTTATACCAGCCACTTTACCTTGTCTCACAGCAACTGTTCCCATTGCAGCTAAAATCGGTTCACCTGTTACAAGGTATTTTGTTTCTACACAGTCCCCTGCAGCATAAACATCTTCCACGTTTGTCTCCATATGTTCATTTGTCTTTATTCCACCGGTTTTCCCTAGTTCGATACCTAGTTTTTGTGCGAGTTCTGTTTCCGGTTTAACTCCAGTAGAAACAACTACTAAATCAGCTGGTATTTCTTCTCCCTCAACAATAACTCCTCTTACTTTTCCGTTGCCTAAAATTTCTTCAACACGTTTTCCAGTTAACACGGTTACCCCATCTTTTTCCATTCTATTTTGCACGATCCTAGCAAAATCAGCATCAAGAACCGTGGGTAAAATCTGTGGAAGAAGTTCTACAACGGTAATTTTTAACCCTAAGCTATGTAGTGCTTCAGCAACTTCAAGTCCAATCATCCCAGCACCAACAATAACACCATTTTTGCTTTTTTCAGCAGTTTCGCGGATCTTTACAGCATCTTCAATTGTTTTAAGTGTAAAAACGCCATTTTTATCAACGCCGGGTATAGGTGGAACACTTGGGAAACTCCCCGTAGCGATTATCAACTTGTCATATTGCTCTTTCTCGACTTTACCGTTTCTAAGATTCTTTATTTCCAAAATCTTCTTATCAGGGTCACCATCTACTACAACACGCCCGAGTTTAAGCTCTATCCTTAAAAATTTACTGTACCAAGAGGAGGAATGCTCTATAAGATTGTTTGGATCAGAGATTACCCTACTAATAACGTATGGTAAGCCGCAACGTGAATACTCCGGATAATTCTCCCGATTTACCACTACTATCTCCACTTTTCTATCCACTTTTCTAGCCCATAAAGCTGCTGAAACACCAGCAGCCCCACCACCAACAATAACGATCTTTCCAACCAAAACCAATTCCCCCTAACACGCTGAATTTCGACAAAAATTAAATACAAATTAATTCATCTGGAGTCCTCGACAATACTCTATGCCCCTTCTCAGTTACAAGTACATCATCCTCGATTCTAACTCCACCCTTACCCTGAATATAAATTCCAGGTTCCACTGTTACAATCATCCCTGGCAGCAATTTCATTTCCGCTCTCTTAGACTTGCCCTTCTCTCCCAGCAACGGCCCTATATCGTGTACATCAATGCCAATAGGATGCCCCGTCGAATGCGGGAACTCTTCTTCCTTAAAACCATGCTTTAAAATAATATCCCTAGCTACTTTATCTATCTTCCACGCCTCCACCCCAGGACCTATTGCATTGATTGCTTTTCTCTGAGCTTCAAGAGTTACGTTAAACATTCGTTGGAATAGTTTTGGAGGTTTTTCTCCCACATAGACCGTCCAAGTTATATCGCTGACCCTTAATTTATATTCTGCACCAAGATCGATAATCACTAAATCTCCTTCTTGAATTTTCCTTTCCCCAGTTTCATGATGTGGATCAGCACTATTTGGACCGGAAGCTACAATTATTGGAAAACTTGGGGTTGCCCCTCTTTTTCTCATAAAATGTTCAGCCTCAGCAGCAACTTCAGACTCTGTTACTCCAGGCTTTATTAATTCCACAGCTTTTTCCATGGCTCCAAGAGCAATTTCCACAGCTTTTTCATGTAATTTTACATCCTCAGGAGTTTTTATTGTCCTTAAGTTCTCTAAAAGTCCTTGAGCAGAAACAAAAGTTGCATCTGGAAAAATTTTTCTTAATGCTAAGTAATCTCCATGCGTCAAAGTGTTAATGGCTTCTCCTCCCTCTTTATATAGATTTTCCACGTAGTTAAGCGCTATGACTGGCTTTTTAGAAATTTTGTAAACAATTTCCCTAAGTTTTTCAATAAACTCTTCACTCTTTTTATATGGTAATATTTCTTCTATTTGTTTCGCTTTTCGCGCCATGGGGGCTTCCATTAATGTACAAATAGCCACTGAACTTCCATCTTTAGGTATAATTATTGCATGTCTACCAAAACAACGTGCCCCCAATAGAAAGGGGCTATGTATATCCTTTCCTTCGGCTGTTACAATCAACCATAAATCTATTCCGTGATCTCTAAGATATTGTTGCGCCTTTTCAATTCTAAGATTTGACATAGAAGTACACCACACATTTTTATACTGCTTTGTTAAATATTGTGATTACATGTAGCTCGAAGGTTAATTCGTTTAAAAACAAATAATCTAATAAATGTACTTAAACATCAAGGTGAACTCTATGGCTAAGAAAATAACTTTAAGCGATAAAATGTTTAAAGAACTAATTGACAGATTTAAAGACAAAAAAGGGTTCTTAGGCGTAATACTTTCGACAATCGATGGACTTCCAGTAAAATCCACCTTAGAAACAGATATAACAGAAGAATTCACGGCCAGAATGGCGTATCTACTTGGCAAACTAGACAAATTTGCCGAAAAACTCGACGGCACCAAGGTCGTAGGATTAACCGTTGAAACAGAAAACACCGAAATAATACTCATAAAAGAAGATACAACCTTCATGAGCGTTCTACTCGCGAAATAATCTATTGACCAACAAATTGGAGCCCTATGCAGCTAATAACTAACGATTAACATTTAAATTTTAGCGTAAAATTGCAAAGTATTTACCTTTTTTAGACAAATTTATTAAACGAATTTTTACCAAGTCTTAATGTCGTATTTAATGCAAAAAGGGGTATTCAATGACTGAGTTGAAAGAAAAAGCGAAAAAAATTGGAATAAAATTACATCCAAAAATAGCATTAACAATTCTCATTACCGTGTTTCTTCTAGGTTCAGCCACTGGAGTAGAGAGAACCATAATTTCTCTCTATGCGGAAAAATATGTTACATTAGGTGTTCAAATCGGAGCTATTATATCGGCCTTTGGTGTATTTAAAGCAACAATGGATATGCCAAGTGGCGTAATTAGTGACAAATTTGGAAGAAAAATGGCTTTTATTATGGGTAGTATAACATACATTCTAGGAGCATTCGTACTTGCATATTCAAATTCTTATTTTGAAATTTTGATCGCAAACTGTCTAATTGGGGCAGGCACTGGAATGTTTTTTGCAGCTGCTATGATTTCCCTAAGTGATATTGGAGGTGCTGAAGAAAGAGCATTTTCCTTTGGACTAATGGAGTTCTCTGTGTACGCGGGTTTAAGTACAGGTGCACTAATAGCAGGAATACTAGCAACAATATATCAATCACTCAGAAAACCACTTTTCTTCACAGTAACAACATCTTTAATCGTCTTTGTCATTTCAATAGTTCTCGTTAGAGAAACAAAAGTCTTTGTCGAAGAAAGAGAATATAATGGTAGGTATAGAACTTCTAAAAGAAGAAATCTATCAAAGTTCGCCAAAAACCCAGGTCTCTTAACAATATATTTTTCTGCGCATATAACAAAAATCGGAGACGGACTAATATGGGTTTTCCTACCCATATATCTTAGCAAGGCCATCCAGTTTAACATAGAACAAATAGGTATTATTCAAGGAACATTTACAATTGTCTGGGCTCTCTCAATGCCCCTAAGCGGTAAAATAAGCGATATAGTTGGAAGAAAAATACCCTGCATCACCGGGCTCCTATTAAATGGCACATTTTTATTCCTAATTCTCTGGGCACAAAGCTTTCCAACGGTGTTAGCATTTACAATTTTAGCAGGTATTGGCGTAGGCCTATATTACCCAGTTCTACCAGCTGTTTCAGCAGACGTCGTCAGACCAGAGTTAAAAGGGTCAGCCCTTGGACTATACAGAAGTCTTAGAGATGCAGGATACTTTACAGGCCCCCTCATTCTAGGTCTAATCGTCGATATTTACAACATTAAGTTGGCCTTCTCTTTAGTATTTTCTTTGCTAATTATTTGCGCAGGCGCAGTTTTAATAATTGTCAAAGAAACAAGACCCGGCTGGCCAGCCTTTGAATACTCCATTAAGCACACCGAATTAGTATGTGAAGCGGCAAGAAGAGTAGAATTAGCAACACACGCGTTTGTCAGTGAAGATGTAGAGGCGGCGAAAAAGTTGGTACAGGAAGCAAAGATGTTAGAAAGAAAAGCAGATGAAATTAAGAGAGAAATCATGCTTAGATTATCCATAGGAGTACTGGAGGCTCCAGATAGAGCTGATTTCCTACGGCTGACAGAACTTGTGGATGATGTCGCTGGGTATGTCGTTGGTGCTGGTCGTAGACTTACACTACTTAATCCAAAAGACTTTCCAAAGCAGATCAGAGAACACTTTGCCCTGTTCTCTAAGGGGGTAATAAAAATTGCAGACTTGGTTAAACAGGCAATCGAAGCTTTAAGAATAAATGTTGAAGAAGCGCTTAGAATAGTGGAGGAAATTGAAAAACTAGAGACAGATATGGATGACCGATATCATGAAATCTCAGGCGAAATCATCAAACTTAGCGATGAACTTAGCACACCAACTCTCTTAACAGTTAGAGACTTCATAAACTTAATAGAATTTGCAATAGACACCGCTGAGGATGCAGGAGATCACATCCGAATGATAGCAGTAAAACACTACATCTAACAGCTAAAATCTCCTAATTTTAAATCGAAGTATAAAATTAAAACAAAACAGGTAAAGATTTGTTGATTATCGCCGTCTTTTATCGTGAACTATGTTATCTATTGCAATTACAAAACCAAGCAACTGTAATCTATCTACATCGTCCTTAACAACATGGACAGCGTACTTGTCACTAAAATCAAAAACATCGCCAAGAAATATGTCCCTGAGTCTATCAGCTTTACTAATGGTAGCCACCAAATTGTTTTTATCGTCGAACACTTTGAAATCCCAGCCAAATAAATTGCCCTTCGCAGTTAAGATTTTCCTGCCATTTTCATCCTCAAGCCACAAAGACGGTCGGAAAAAGCTCAAAAGCTTTTTAGCAACCCTACCAACAAGCCTATCATTCGCATCCTTAATATCATAAGTTGGACGCAGCGCAACAATTTTTCTATGAACCGCACCGACCACTGTTTGATTATCAGCTTCTCTAAGCTCTATTAAAGCTCTCAAAGAGAGTAATCTACGATGCATACGGCCAATAATATTTCCATGCTCATCATATATATCTCCGTAGCCTAAGTCCCAGTATTTTTCCTTAACAAAGTAATACTTCCTTGAGGGGTCCAAAAGACCGCTGCGAACAGGTGGTGGGGATGCGGATTCATCTGCTAGCGGCTGTCCGCATTTTGGACAAAATTTTGCACCTGGAACATCGATTTTATTTCCACAATGTGGACAAAAATCCACTTTAATCAACTCCGAACATCTGGTATTTTATTTAGTTCGCATCCTTATAAATGCATCGAAATGTAGTAATACCTACTAAAACAAATATTACTGAACAATCAACCCTAAAGCCAATTGACCCTTATTATCCATATCTTGTGAAAAGAAACGAGGCCAAAAATGGATAAGTGAAACATAAAGGGTACTATTCCGCAGAAGTCGTGGAAAGCTTTAAAAACCATTTAACTGCTGATGATTACAAAAACCTTAATAACACAAATTAAATAAGACTTAGAAGGGAACTAAAAGCTGCACATAAACTATAAACTGTTTTTGTATAATAAGAATTAAAGTTAAAATAATGTTAATCTTTCTTCTCTGGTTCGGCGAAGGGACGAACTTCTGGGGGATATTTTTCGGTGTATTCTTTGAGTCTCATAATTGCGTCAGCAAAATCCTCAGCGGAAATACCGGGAGACTGTATATTATTTTTATCAAACACTTCCTTAATTTTCTCTGCTATTTCCTCACGGTTAAGTATTATACCCTTCAATGCGGTCTCGATCTTTGAGATTCCATCTTCAGGAACCATGAAAAAGTCTCCAGTAATCATAATATCCAAAATCTTATCACCAATGACTTCAGCTGTAATCTTAATAAGCTTCTTAGCCTTATGAGCAACTTCAATGACTTTAACGCCATCAGCGATTTTAACAGCTCTATCACCAGTTAAACCTTTGTGTGCTAACTCAGGCATGTGAAGCCATTCATACGAAAGATGCTTAGGCTTAACCTCACGTTCAAAAATATTCATTTCATCTTCACTTGGCTCAGAAGGAGTAAGTTTAATCCCTAAGATTTTCTCGTATCCTTCGACAAGAAGCTTCTTAATTTCATCTATAGGAGGTATATAGCCTAGTTCTCTTTTAATGGAAGTAACCCACTCCCTCATGCTCTTAGCCATTTTATCCCTAAACTTCTCGTCAGGAATCTTCAATACACGAGCCATAGAGTCATAATCCAAATCTAAAATAATATTGCCAACAAGAATAATTGCTTTACCAATCCTACCCGCACCATTACCAGAAATCTTCCTATTATTAACCATAACATCATTTAAAGGCTTAAACTCAGCGTTAAGACCAAGTTCACGATAAACATAAACAGTAACTTGCAACAACTTTTCAAAAAGCTCATCAACCTTACGTGGAATAACTTTACTATCCTCACTAGCAACGACCTGATAAAATATCTGATCACTATTCAAATAAACAGCACCACCACCCTGAGACCTCCTAATAATAGGCAAACCACGTTCCTTACAATATTCAACATCAATTTCCTTCTCCAAAATTTGATGATATCCTAGACAAACATAGGGATTTGAAGGCTGAACCAAAATAATAGTACTCGGAGATAGACCTCTATCTACAGCAAGAGCCACAGCCTCATAAAAACACTGAGCTACATAAGGCTCAGCCATACCTAAATCAATTAAACGCCAATTCTCCATAACACCTCACCCCTCAAATAATATCATATTATACTTATTAAAACATTAGGATTCTACCCTCACAAAATTTAGGATAACCCAAATTAACTATTTCTGAAAATCGCAATCACACATGGGTAAAATCTTATCTACATCCTATTTAAAACGATTTAACAACATTTCCATTGCTTCTCTCAAATCTTTTACAACAACATCTGAAGCTTCTTGTTCTTGCTTTTCACCTTCCTATCTAGTAGTATAGCATGCATGCCAAGTTTTTTAGGAAGCAGAACATCATATTGAAGACTGTCGCCAATAACAACAGCTTCTTCAGGTTTAATGTTTAAAACGTCCAATACCTTTATGTATATCTTAGGATTTGACTTATCGCATCCAGCCTCATATCCAGTACAAATAAAGTCAAAATACTTTTCAATAGGCCTTAAAGTTTCTTTAAAGAAGAAACGAGCAGTCGTAGTGACAATAGCAGTCTTAAAACCATGATCCTTTACCTTGCTAAGAACTTCCTCGACTTCAGGGTACAATTTCTGCCTACGTTTCTTACATAATTCTTTGAACCCTCTGAATGTTTCCTTATCAACCTCAACACCCAGTCTCCAAAACATTTGCATTAAAAAGGAATCTAAATCTGCATAACCATATTTAGGATAATCCACCATAGCTACAAAATGCCATGCTGCTTTCAACTGTTGCGGAGAAATCTCGTAACCGCGACTAAAAAGAAAATCGGAAGCCTCTTCATCAGAAGCCTCGTCTTCAACATACATAAGTGTTCCATAAAGATTAAACAATATAGCCTTAATCTTCATGAACTCCCCTCAAAACTCTATAACTAAAGCTCACATCTTAAACACCAATTACTTCTACAAACCCAAATATAAACACTACTGACGACAAGATCTTATCAGAAAAGCAAATTTCCACGATCTAAAATTACCATAAACAACATATTCCTAAAATCCTATAAATAGTAACACTATCGTGTTAAAAACTGCAACTCGGGAGGAAGAAAATGAATCACGGACTTATTGATCTCCTAAGAAAATTATCAGAAGCCTATGGTCCACCAGGCTACGAAGACGAGGTTCGCCAAATAATGATAAAAGAGTTGGAGAAGATAACTGATGAAGTTTATGTGGACAACCTTGGAAATGTTATAGCGGTACATAAAGGCAATGATCCAAAAATTATGTTAGCAGCGCATATGGATGAAGTCGCACTTTTAATAACGCATATAGATAAGAATGGTTTTCTCAGATTCCACGTACTGGGAGGCATAGATCCACGAGTACTCTATTCCCAAGAAGTAGTAATAAAAACTGAGAACGAAGTTGTTCACGGTTACATAGGCGCAAAACCTCCTCATCTACTTAAACCGGAAGAAAGAAAAAAGGTACCAGACATAGATCAACTCTTCATAGACATCGGAGCATCATCAAAAGAAGAGGTTGAGAAACTAGGAGTATCTGTAGGATCAACTGCAACCTTTGTTCCTAGGTTTAAAGAGTTAAAAAACAATAGAGTAATGGGCAAGGCTTTTGATGACCGCGCTGGATGCACAGCCCTAATAGAGGTAATGAGAAAAATAAGAAATTCGCCATGTACAGTATATGCTGTCGCAACAGTTCAAGAAGAAGTAGGGCTTAGAGGAGCAAGAACAGCCACATGGCAAGTAGAACCAGACATAGGATTAGCAATAGAGGGAACCACATCATCCGACACTCCTGGAACTCCAGAGCACCTAACGTCTACAAAAGTGGGGCAGGGTCCCGCAATAACGATAGCTGATAAAAGTATGGTAACGCATCCTAAAATATTAAGGAGACTCATCGAAACAGCTAAGGAAAATAATATCCCATACCAGTTCAAACGAACAGTAAGCGGAGGAACAGATGCGGGATCTATTCACCTTACAAAGAAGGGAATACCAACCGGAGTTGTAAGTGTTCCCTGTCGCTACATTCATAGTCCACTTTCAATACTCGATTTAAATGATCTTGAAAACACCATAAAACTAGTAGATGCTTTTGTTCACTCGTATGAAGGCTAGTGGCAACTCGTGTCAAATATCTTCTATTTACTATCTTTCTTTTTTATCGTCTTGAGATCTTGCATTTATCGTAATGAAAGACACTTTTTATTTGCGACTATCTCAAAAATTTTATGTAGTAGTTAGTATAATGACAATTTATAATAAAGAGGCACACGAGTTGATAACTATGTCAAATATAATTATCGAATTTAGTGAGAAAGAAGAATGTACATTGGATGGTGCAAACAATATTAAAGAAATTAACGATAACGGGGTCTTATCAGTTATTAATCCTAGTAAAATATCGAGAATATGGAATGCAAGACTAAATGTAAGTAAAACAGAGGGTACAGACATTCAAGCGGGAGAGTATTTCATCGGAGAAATAGAGCCAGAAGCATCATGGACAAAAAATTATTCCCTGAAAGTAAATGAACCATTACTAAAATTAACGGAAACAATAGATACGTATTCAATAGGATCACAAGTACTTCATCAAGCATTTTGTTTTGAGAAAGAAATGCCTGTAGTCATTAAGATAGTGGTAGAAAATGTTTCGGAGTTTCCAGTCGAAAATATACGCCTGGAAAAACAGTTACCAGATGGATTTGCACCACCAACACTTAATGTAGACACAGGTAAAATATCTTACAACGAGGACGAAAGAAAGATAATTTGGAACGTAGGTAAACTTGACGTAAAAGGTAAAGCCACGGCGATAGTTGAAACAAAAACAACAAGAACATCAACAGAACCAGTAAGAATGGGAGAAATAAACTTATACTATGAACTACATGGATATAGTAGGACACAGGCTGAAACAACATTTAAAGCTCTAACAAAATACGCATTTTTCTTAGATAACATACAAAGCGAAGAAGATCCAGAAAAATGGATATGCAAACTGGAGTTTCAAAATCAGAGCGATATCGATTGTTTACTAGAGAAAATCACAGTAACAAAAAATGGAGAAGAAATATTAAAAATGGAATCTGACGAAGAAGTTAGAGCCGAAAGTACGTGGACACATGAATTTGAAATAGTAAGCAAAGAGGTCCCTCAACTAGAAAAATCCGTAGAATTCACTGTAATGAGTGAAGTTCAAAGAAAACTTAAGGGTCACATACGGAAAGAAGATACAGTCCTTCCAGTTGTTGCAGTACAGCAAGAAAAGAGCATAGAGCCAATAGAGGTTCCAGCATACGAAAAAACTGCAATGACAGTAATAGCAACAGTTAAAAATGTAGGTTCGGCGACAATAGATCAAATCGAGGTAACAGATGTGATTCCAAGACACTTCAAGCCACCAGACCCAAACGAGGTAGAAATTTTCGTAAGTGATCGTAAAGTCGATAAAGACCTAGATGTGAAGTTAGAACCGCCAGATCAAAATTCTTCGATGGAACATGTCCTAAAAATAAAGATAAATAATCTTACAGAAAATTATGGAGGATTAACCCCAGGGAAAGACGTTAAGATCATCTATAAAATGACAGCTTGGAAACCACTGCCAGAAATTACATACGTAGCCCCTATACACGTAATAGGTTATGCGAAACCAGCAGGGCCAGGAGCAGAGGATGCAACACAACCTAGTGAACCACAAATAAAAATAAGATACGCTCGAAGAAGCGTGAGATCAGGGAAACAATATGAACCTGGTAAAGAACGTGGTGAATACATAATAACATTAGTAGTTAATAATACAGGTGAAGTAACGCTGGAAAAAGTTCATGTAAAAGATTTCATACCGAAAGGGTTCGAGGTAATCGAATGGGTTCCGAAAACCGCAAAAGTATCCGTCGAAACCGAGGAGGAAGAAAGATATCTGCTGTGGGAAATAACAAAAATACCTGCAGGAGAAACACTAGAACTTGAATATACGGTTAAAGGTAAAGGACCGTATGTTTCACGTGAACCCAAAGTTATAATACCTGAGGAATACTTAGAATAACGGAAGGTGACATAATTGGAAATAAAAGAACTAGTATATAACGGAGCAATTCCAATTTTTGACCTATCTAAGTTGGAAAAACCAATAGAAGAATTATTGCTTCAAATAGGAGGAGCACTCACAGAGGTAGCAGTCCTCCTTAAAGGGGCAGATGGACAAGCATATTATCCAAGCGTTGTATCGCTTCAAAATGAAAAACTAAAGGAATTAGGACCAAAAACAATAGACTTGCTAAGAGACGTAAACATTAAAGTAAAGGGACTTATTTACGTCCACTACGATGAATATCTTTCAGAAGAATATGGAACAGTTGAATCAGGCGGAAGAAGAACAGAAGGTTTCATATGTCCCATAAATGAGGCATATCAAGAACAGTTTCTCAAAATCCTAGAAGAGGTTTCGCAAACAGAAATTGACGATATAATTCTATTGCTGACAGGATATGCAAGCGCTTTACATTGCTTTTGTGAAAACTGTAGAGTAACGTTCTCAATGGACAGAAAAATGCCAGTAAATTTTAACTTTAGCTTACTTCAAGGAGACAAAGAACTTTATAATGAGTGGATAGAGTGGAGGAGCGAAAATATAAAAGCATTTCTATCAAAAATAACGGAAAAAACAAAAGAACTAGGATTAAAACCCATATTTACAGTGGAATTGGATCCCAATTTCCAATTTGAGGAGGGCTTAAAACCATCCTTAGGAATAGACATAAAAAGCATAGCTAACTTTTTCGAACACTTCATAGTTATGGTAAATCCATGGGAAGTAATTTTACCACCAGTACAAAGTAAAAGTTTTAAAGAGTTAGTTCAAAGAGTTAGGAACGTTAAGCAACAAACAAATAGAAACATTTCATTAATGTACTGGCCTCCAAGTGGAGAAGAGTTAAAACCATTATTAACCATAAACGAAGAGGTTAAAAGTAAGGGTCTGTATGTTTTTCTTCAATATCCAGATCAATTTAAAAATTGGAGAGAAACAAGGATCATAACACCATAAACAAAATTCCTATTCTTCTTCTATTTCATATTCTCTATCGAAAATTTCTTCCTCGTATCCACAGATGGGGCATTCAAAGAAGGGCATAACATCGATAATAGCACTTGTATCAGGGTTAACACGTACTCTGACTAATATACGTAGCTCAACAGTTTCACCACAGCCGGGACACACAATTTGCACAGCAACACCCCCAATACTGGGCTATGAGACTTCACATCAAAACTCTTTATGGAAATTTTCTGGTATATAGCAAGTCTCTGATTTGAATATTCATAGTATTGCTTATTTGGATGAT
>JAGGSW010000077.1 GCA_021158895.1 Candidatus Odinarchaeota archaeon
TCATATAGCAATCCCGTGACAAGGCTATGGTACCGCAACTATTATATTTGTAAGGTAAAAGTGAGAAACTTTAGTTAAAAATTTAAAGACTCTCTAAGTAAAAGTAGTATTACCCTGTACTGGTTTGATCAGGTTAGCCTCCGGGAAACGGAATTATAGAAGTATTTAAAAGGGAAACTCTAATGGTAGAGGTGGTGTTCACTGTGCCGACATGGGAGTATTCGATCAAGGACTTGGACCCAGACAGGACAGCAAAAGCTTCAGGTAGGGATTTACGCATATCATTAAAGGCAGCTAGGGAAATATGTCATACAATAAAAGGAATGATGCTTAAAGATGCAATGGAATATCTAGAAGATGTAATAGCATTAAAAAGACCAGTTCCCTTTAAGAGGTATAAAAAAGAAGTCGGACATAGGAGACAATTGCAAAAGTGGCCATCAGGAAGATACCCAGTTAAAGCAGCGAAAGAAATTCTTGAAGTCTTAAGAAACGTAGAAAATAATGCCGATTATAAGGGATTAGACACAGAAAAATGCAAAATAATTCATGCGGCAGCTCAGATGGGCCCAAAAATTAAAAGATATATTCCGAGAGCCTTTGGTCGTTCAACTCCAAAGTTTCAACAGCTCACTCACGTTGAAATTGTTGTTGAAGAACTTCTGGGGTGACATAGAATGCCTCTAAAAAATATATTTATCCAAGAGGGGTTGAAAAGAGCGGCAATTGATGAATTTCTTGAGAAAGAGTTGAAAAGAGCAGGATATGCTGGTGTAGAATTATTTAAAACTCCAATAAGAACTAGGGTCGTAATTTACGCAGCTCGACCAGGACTTATAATTGGAAGAGGAGGACATAACATAAGAGAGCTTACACAAATCTTAGAGGAACGATTTGGAATAGAAAATCCACAGATTGAAGTGGAGGAAGTGGAAGATCCTGATCTAAGTGCAAAAGTTGTAGCAGCAAGAATAGCGTCGGCACTTCAAAGGGGAGTACATTTCAGACGAGCAGCGTATTTTGCGTTGCGGAGAATAATGGAGGCGGGCGCTAGAGGTGCAGAAATTATTATAAGGGGAAAGTTGGTGAGTCAAAGAGCAAAATATAGAAAATTTACAGCAGGGTATATAGCAAAAACAGGTGAACCAGCAGAAAGGTTTGTTGATGAAGCAGTGACACATGTGTTATTGAAACCTGGAGTTATGGGAATACATGTGAAGATTATGCGTCCAGATGCAGAATTGCCTGACTACGTAAAGATAAAAGAGAAAGAAATCGAAATTAAGGAAGAGGAAGGTGTTGAGGAGGAATCGTAATGGCTATTTTAAGAGCAAGTGAAATAAGAAAAATGCCTCCTGATCAACGTAGGAAACGATTAGAAGAACTAAAGACCGAGTTAATGCGTCTTATGGCAATGAAAGCCATGGGCGGCGCGATAGAAAATCCAGGACGTATAAGGGAAATAAAAAGAACGATAGCTAGGTTAATAACTATAATGAAAGAAGAAGAAAAGTAGCTGTGTTTTCTATGAAAATTACTCCTGAAAATATTATTCAACATGAATTGATCGGACTTTTCGCGAAAGTTGTTGAAAGTAAAGATCCTACATTTACAAACTTTGAAGGAAAAATAATAGATGAGACGCAAAAAACTTTACTTTTTCTATCGAAAGATGGAAAAATTAAAAGGATACCAAAGGCTATATGTACCTTTTACATTCTCCTTCCAGATGGTATAACGGTTAAAGTAGATGGTAAGGTTCTCGTTGGAAGGCCCCAAGACAGGGTTAAAAAAATACCAAGGAAAAAATGGTAATTATTAAATTGTGCTTCTATCATGCGCATGGAAATTAAATTTTTAATATTAATTTATTGAAGAAGGTGTTGTAACATGAAAATAGATTTAGATGACGTAGATGTTTTATATAAGTTGGATGGGGCTCGTGCAATTTCAAATGTTTTGAGTTATCCTGAAGCCTGTTTACAAGCTTACAAGTTAGAACTGATAAACCTACCGGAAATAGTCACTTCACCTCGAATCATTGTTATAGCCGGTATGGGTGGTTCGGGAATTAGTGGGGATATTGTGGCTACGTGGCTTCAAGATAGGATAAAAATACCAATTATTTCAGTAAAGGATTATATATTGCCAAATTATGTTGACGAAAATGCCCTCGTAGTTTTAGTTAGTTATTCTGGAAATACGGAGGAGACATTAAGTGTATTTTCGCAAGCTCTTGAAAGAAAAGCACAGGTATTGGCTGTTACAAGCAATGGAAAATTAGAAGAATATTGTCAAAAGGCTAACTTGCCATTCATACGTATTCCAAGTGGTTACCAACCGAGAGAAGCAATAATTTATTTGACAATACCAATAGCGTCTTTTCTTGAGAAAATGGAAATTATAGAAAATTTAAGTGCGGAAATCAGATCAACTGCCGAAGTTTTACAGCAAGTCCGTGAACAGATTAAACCTGAAGTTCCACTAGAAGAAAATCCTGCAAAGAAAATTGCAGTTCAGATATTAAATACTACGCCCATAATTTATGGTTCAGGAATTCAAAATCCGATAGCCTATAGAATGAAGTGTCAGTTAAATGAGAATAGCAAAGTTCATGCGTTTTATGGTGTAATACCTGAAATGAACCATAACGAAATAATGGGATGGGAACATGTAGCATCCAATATGTTTTCTGTTATATTCCTCAGATATCACGGTGAAAGAGAAGAAGTGAAAACAAGAATAGAAATATTAAAGAACTTGCTTTCGGAAAGGGGTGTTACAAAAGTTTTAGAAATATGGGCTAGAGGAAAAAGCACTTTAGAGAAAATGTTTTCGACAATGTTTATAGGAGATATGACAACGCTATATCTTGCCTTTCTAAGAAATGTAGATCCGCTGAAAATAGAACTTATAGAGAAACTTAAAAAAGAGCTTGAAAGAAAAGGAACTAAAGAAAAAACATTACAAAAACTTTTAGCAATAATAGAAAAAAGAAAATAAAATCACGTTTTCGAGAAAAGTTTAAGGTAAGACCATCTATTCTACTTTTTCTACTTTAGAATTTGTATATTGATATTACAATACACTACAAGTTTTTATACAAGGCTCCTCTAAATAGGTAGGGAGTATATACCGTTTGGAGGTATAAAGAATGTTTCAAATGTTAGCGCTAGGTGGACTAGTTGGTTTAATTATACTAGTTTTTATACTAACATTGATAATAGGCTCCGTTTTTCTATCGGTAGGATTAAAGGTGGTAGGTGCTCCAGAAACAGATTTTGGCAGGGTGTTTGTTACAGTGCTTCTTATGGCAATTGTCAGCGTAATACCATGTCTTGGATGTATTTTGCAGTGGTACTTTATAAAAACGAGGCATGAAGTGGGATGGGGACAAGCAATCCTTGCTTGGTTACTTGCAGGATTAATACCCTTAGTAATCGCCCTCGGTGTAGCTTTGTTCATAGGATGGGGTATACCATTTATAGGTGGCAGCATTTAACAAATCCATTTTGCTTTTTATTTATTTTACATTCTAGGGGGCGAAATTTTCTGAAGTTAAAGTTTAGGAGAATTCTCAGACACTTGCGTACTTTCTGTAGAGACTTGGATCCTTTTCTTCTCTCGCATCACCTCGACTGTAAGTATTTTAGAAGCCACTATTTTGTTTTTGGGAATATAAAATTATGCAAGGGGTGCTTACTTGATATCCCAATATTTTTAGCTACAATACTACTATTTTCTTCGCTTTTCTCGACCAGTTTATCATCTAAGACATACATACTGGTCGGTATAGCTCTGATTTCTACAAATATCGTTAATATATCACGTAAAATAAGGCAAATCACATTTTTGAGGTTATTAGCAAAAATAGGTTTAGGAGCAGGGCTTGGTTTCATATTTATTGGAATTTTTACTCTAAAAGTTCACATCATTTTGAGAGTTTTCCTTTTTCTAAATGTTTATGGCGCAATAAATAGCATTTTTGGGCTGTACAGAATGAACAGCATCCAAAAGGTCCGTCGGGAATGCGTATATAAAGCAGACTGGAAAAACTGCGATGGATTTAGAAAAATATATCAACGATTGAAAGAACACGGTTTCCTAGTAGAAGAATAATGGCGGCAAATCATAGTTCGTAGTTTTAGTTAATTATTGGTTTACTTCAGTGGAACATACATAGAGGATCGTGTGGCTCCTATTCCTGGTGCTCCGTGTTCAACGCGTACGCATGTTGGTGAAAATTCTCCTAGAAAGTGGCCGATCATTTCCGGTTTTATTTCTACTGGAATAAATTCCTTTCCATTGTAAACAGCTATTGTTAACCCTACCATCTCCGGTAATATAATCATATCTCTGACATGTGTCCGTACTACTATTTTCTTTTTGATTTTTTGCTGTAGACGTTTAACCTTTCTTATTTTTTCTAGTAGAATTCTTTGTTGCGGTGTTAAGCCGCGTAATAGAGATCGACGTTGTCTTGCTGGTAGTAGGTTGATGAACTGGTCCATTGACATTTTTTGTAGTTCTTCTAGGGTATATCCTCTGTATGTAAATTTCTTCGGCATTTTCGTCACTCTCGTATATTTTGTTACTTCTTGTTATGTGAATTTAGATCATTATATAAACGTTTTTTATTCTTTGCATTGTGCAGTAAGTGAAGAGCACATCGATTTATTAAGTTTTGCTATGTTTCGGTGAAGATAATTTTATTACTCTACATGAACTCTGAATAGGTCTATGTCTCCTGGTTCTTTTGGTGTGTATTCTGCTATTTTGAGTAAGAACTCTCTTGTGGATCTTTCAACATCTTTGCTTTGAGTTATATACCTTCCCACTATTAGGATATCTGCTCCGTTTTTTAGGGCTTCTGGGACTGTTTGTGGCGTTATACCTCCTGCTACTGCTATAAGTATTTTTCCTTGGTACTCCTCTTTTATTTTTTTAATCCATGTCCATCTTAAGTCTTCTTTTGTTTCTACATCTATTGCTCTATGTAATATTACTACATCTGGCAGTTGTTTTAATGTTTTTAGTTTTTCTATAGGATTTTCCACATACATCATATCTATGAAGGCATATATCCCTAGTCTTTTTGCTTCGTAAACAAACTTGTCTAGGGACTCTGGTGCTGCTAATCCACTTGCTACGACGGCGTCTGCTGTTTCTTCAAAAGCTATATCAACTTCTACTTGGCTGACATCCAATGTTTTTAGATCTGCTATTATAAACTTGTTTTTAGCCACTTCCCGTATATCCCTTATTACTTTGGTTCCGTATTTCTTAATTAGTGGTGTTCCGACTTCTAGGATAATTCTGTCGCTTTTCGGTACTTGTTTGATAATTTGGATTGTTTTCTCTATGTCTGGTATGTCTAGGGCTATTTGTAGATATGGTGGTCTCCAAAGCCGATGATTCATTCTATAACCTATAATTGGATGCACCGCCCTATCCTTGTCATATGCGATTTTCTCCCAAGATGGGTAGTTTGTTAGGGCCCTCTTAAGAGCAAGCTTTGTAGCGCTATAATTGTAGTTATAGATTTTTCTGTCATCCTTTGCTTTTGGGTGTATGAATACGCTTACAATTATCACCCATTCGTCTAATTTGTCCATTGGTATAATACCTTCTTCCACAGCATCAGCGATTGCTTTTGCAACTGCAGATTGAGCCGGTCCAAATATTTTGTCTGCTTGTTCCATGTTTTTTATAGTTACTTTTGGAACTATTAGTGTCCAAGGCTTTGCTGGTAGATTCGGTCTGATAACCGCTAACAATGGAGTATGTCCGTATTTGGGGTTTGCAAATGCTTCTACAAATGCTTTACCTACCGGTCCATCTCTCTCCCCGATTATTAACTCTATATGTGCTATTTCTTCATCTTTTCCGACAAGGGCCTCACCAATAAGATAAGCCAAACTATAAGCCTCCACAGGTTTTGCGGCAGCAATTCATACAACGAATTTCTTAGTTTAAAATTTTACTAATTTCGAACCTTTATTTAAAACCTTAAAAATCATTATTTGACCTTTAATATTAGCTCAGCTAGCTATTATTGGCATCTAATAAGCGTAAAAATTAATAGACCCCTGTTTTTATTTTATTTAGCGCAGTACCGTACGGTTTAAAGAGTATCCGTTTATAGTAACATTATTATTTGTAAATGCGATCTTTGGTTAGAATTTATCACACGAGTATATTGGTGATGTTGACATGAGGTTTTGCGCTGTTTCTGACCTCCACGGAAATATCAGTCTGGTTCCAAAAATCACATCTTATGCTCGGAAGCTTCGATGCGAATTCATAGTCTTTTGCGGTGACTTGACCGATTTTGGAACTGTTGACGAGGGTATCGAAGTTTTAAGAATGTTCTCTAAAAGTGGTTTGAAGATGTTGTACGTTCCAGGTAATTGCGATCCTCGTGAACTTGTTCATGTTAAAGTTGAAGGTGCCGTTTGTATTCATGGTAAGTTAATCTATATGGATGATGTTGGTTTTATTGGTGTGGGTGGTTCTTCTACTACTCCTTTTAACACTCCTTTTGAGCTGGATGAAAATGAAATATGGAATTTGCTGAGAAATGCTGTAAGCGGAGTTAAGGATTTTAGTCGCATAGTTTTGGTTTCTCATGATCCTCCAAACAATACTGCTCTTGATCTCACTTTTGCTGGTCTTCATGTTGGTAGTAAATCTGTTAGAGAATTTATTTTAAAATATAGACCTTTAATGGGGATTCATGGGCATATTCACGAAGGAAGAGGAGTTGGCAAGCTAAATGGGGTGCCCATTATAAATCCTGGTGCTTCAATAAATGGCTATGTAGCAATAGTCAATATTGAGAAAGATGCGAAAATCGCGTATAGACTTTTAAACATCTTCAGTGATTAACCGATGTTGATTGGTTACGCCGAACCAAAAGACAGGTAGACAACGATATTTCTCAAAAGGATATTCTAGAAATACTGGAAACTTAAATTTTCATTCGTGCTGCTTTATAAAAATTTAAGTCAAAACTTTCCATAGAATGCATTAAAGATATAAGTTTATGATATTTCTTAAAGCAGCTAATTTCTCTATGATAAGTATTTACCAAAAACTGGTGAATTCGCTTTGGACATTGGAGAGTTAGCCAAGAAATTAGCTGAAAAATACGGTTATCATGTTTACATGATAGAAAGATATCTTGAGCTTTTCGGTAAGGAGGGAACCATTGAATTTTTAGAAGCTAACGAGAAAGGACTAAATCCGGTAATTAGATGTAACACCTTAAAAATAAGTGTTGAATCGCTGAGGAATAGACTCGTCAAGAAGGGGTTTGTATTAAGGAAAGTTCCATGGATTGATTATGCCTTCCAAGTTATTAAATCCCCCTTTTCACTTGGTTCTACTACAGAATATCTGTTGGGCTACTATTATGTTCATAGAGGTATGGGATCGCTTTTACCAGTTCATGCTTTAGATCCTAAACCCGGAGAAATTATCATTGATGCAGCTGCTGCCCCTGGGGGGAAAACTAGCCAGATGGCTCAGTTAATGAAGAATAAAGGCGTTATTTTGGCTGTTGACATTAGTAGGGAACGTATGAAGTCTTTAAGGTCCAATTTATCTAGGCTTGGAGTCGAAAATGTTATTGCTTACAGAATGGATGCAAGAGATTTACCAAAGTTTGACATAAAGGTTGATAAAATCCTTTTAGATGCACCCTGCACTGGAGAAGGACTAATTCCTATTGATAAATCTCGTAAAAAGAGTAGATTAATTGAAGACATAAAATATTGCTCAACTTTACAATTTTCTATGTTAACTGCCTTATTAAAATGTTTGAAAAAAGAAGGGATTCTGGTTTACTCTACCTGTAGTATTGCTCCCGAGGAAAATGAACTTGTAATTCACCGCGTGTTAGAAAGGTTCCCGCTATCCGTGGAAAAAATGGATTTAAAAGATGGATTACCTGGTTTTACCGAATTTTTTGGATATAAAGTTAGAGACGAGATACGTGAGGCTAGGAGGTTTTACCCTCATATTCATGGAACAGAAGGTTTTTTCATATGTAAATTAAGATTGAGGGAGGAGTTAAATGATAATATTTAGGAAGGCTACTAAGAAGGAAATTGTAAAAATACAGAAGGCCCTTAATGAGTGGGCCGGGAAAAATATTTACAAAGAACTTACATCGGGAAGGGTTGTGATTATTGGGGAAGGGAGGATCAAGGAAGTATTTTTGGTACCAGTGGAGGTTTACAATATTTTAGATAAAACCAAAAAAGTAAGAATGCCTTATTATTTGGGATTATTTCTTGGAGAGATAAATGGTGAATTTAAGATTAGTTTAGAAGGGTTGTGGCTAATTTCTAAGTATAGTAGAGAAAGAGGGGTCGTTGTATCCGAAAAGGGTGAACAACTTTTTCTTTATGGTCGTGATATTTTAGAAGAATCTATCATTAAAGTTGGTTCGCTAGTCCAGATTGGAAGTAAAGTTATTGTTTTTAACAAATTTTATGAGCCACTAGGCCTAGGCATGATAATGAAGTTCTCGGATAAACTTACGGAACAGCCAAAAACAATAATTAAAAACATTCTTGACAGAGGATGGTATCTAAGGAAAGGAAGATAATACTTGTATAAAACGATAGTTTTAAAGATGGGAAATTATTCCGATTAATGCGTATCAAAGGGGGTTAAAACATGGCTGAAAGTGAAGCTGAAGTGAAAGACATTATAAGAGAAGGGGATTTTGTAATAGTAGATTACGTTGCACGTGTTGAAGAAACTGGAGAAATTGTTGACTTAACGCTTGAAGATGTAGCGAAAAAGGAGAAAATCTATAGGGAAGATGGTATATATAAACCTAAACTTGTAATTGTTGGTGAAGGTTGGTTTATTAAGGGATTTGAAGAGGGATTAATTGGTTTAGAGGTGGGTAAAAAAGCAGAAATCAGAGTTCCGCCCGAAAAGGGATTTGGAGAAAGAGATCCGAAGAAGATAAAAGTTGTACCACTAAGAGAATTTAGGAAAAGCGGAGTAACACCTAGACCCGGTATGAGAGTTACAATAAATGGCAAAGTTGGCACTATTCGCACAGTTACTAGCGGTAGGGTTCGTGTTGATTTTAATCATCCCCTTGCTGGTAAGACTATTATTTATGAAGTTTATGTAAGAAAGAAGCTAACTGACGATTTAGAGAAGATTAAAGCCATTATTGGAAGAAGATTGAGAGGTGTTGACGAAGAAAAGTTCGAGGTTAAAATCGAGAATTCAAAGGTAAGAATACATATGCCAAATGAAGTTTTCCTTCTTGAAAATATTCAATACGCGAAACTTGGTATAGCTTCGGATATACATAAACATTTTCCACAGATAAACTCGGTAGTATTTGTTGAGGAAATAATAAGAAAAGAAGAGTCTAGTGCTACATGATCTATTTAACATTTATTCTATTTATTTTTCCACTCTTTTCAATCGTACGAGAACTAAGCTCTTTCCTAATGGGCATTCTATATTTCTATCTATAACCTTCACGATTTTACATCTATCGCCGTCTTTTAGACCGAGAGGAATACAGCGTTTCAAGAACCTGCAACCATTCTTCGAACATTGCTGAGGGTGAAAGGTTATTATTGCTCCTTCAAAGGCGGCTTTTTTGTTTATAGTTGCTTCTATTTCCGCTTCTTGAACTTCAACGACTACTACTCCTTCTTCGTGGAGTTTACATAGATGTTTTATGTTCCGTACCTTGATTACTTCATATATTCTTCCTTTTTCTAGATTCTCCATACATGTTTTATAAAGAGGACAATCGTTACATTGCTCTGATGGGCCAAAATGTATAAATTTAAACCCTTTTTTTGCTTGTTTGATTCCCACTAGAGTAACCTTGACTACCATGCTCTTTCCGACCGAGTTATTGGTTTTCTGAACCGTTATCTATATTTGGAAGTAATTCGGATGATAACTATTTCGAAACTTTTAAATAGTTTAAGTTTCACACCTAATGATGTAATATAAAGGCGATTTTTAGATAACGTATAACTCACATTCCAGAAATTAGTAATGTTATACCTTTTAACTATTGGCATCGCAAGTAAAATTTAGATCAAAAAGCATGCTTGCTTCGATGCTTGGCATGGTTAGGTGAGTTTTTGAAGAAGTATGAAAATTGCCCAAAAAAGAGGGATTAACTTGGCTAAAGAAGAAATCATAGACATATTCAGTGAATTAAAACAACAAATATTAAAAAGTTTACCAGAAAATGCCCAGATAACATCACTGGAGCTTGAAGGACCTGAAGTAGCTGTCTACTCGAAAAATCCGAAGGTTTTGTTAGAAAACGGAGATATAATTAAAGAAGTTGCAAAACGATTAAGGAAAAGAATCGTTATTAGGTCAGATCCAAGTATTAGACTCGACCCAGAGGAAGCAAAGAAAATAATTTTAGAAATTGTTCCCCAAGAGGCAGAAGTAACAAATATAATGTTTGATCATAACGTTGGCGAAGTTATCATAGAGGCAAAAAAGCCTGGACTTGTTATAGGCAGAAGCGGAGTAACCCTAAGGGAGATTATAAAGAAAACTTTCTGGAGACCGTCAGTAATAAGAAGTCCTCCAATTAAATCCAAAACTATAAGCTTAATAAGGACCATTATTCAATCGGAAAGTGATCAACGTAAGAGAATTTTAAGAAATATAGGACAAAGAATTCATAGACCAATTTTAGTGAAAGATGAGTGGATACGATTGTCAACGTTAGGAGGATTTAGAGAGGTAGGTAGAACAGCGATCTTGGTAAGAACTTCTGAAAGTAGCGTATTAATTGATTGTGGAGTAAACGTTGGCTCTCCAGAGCATGCCTTTCCACATTTAGATGCACCTGAATTTGACATAGAGGAATTGGATGCAGTAATAGTTACACATGCCCACTTAGACCACAGCGGGTTTGTACCTTTCCTTTTTAAGTACGGGTATGAAGGCCCTGTTTACTGCACGCAGGCAACAAGGAATCTTATGACTCTTCTTCAATTGGATTATCTCGATGTAGCTGAAAGAGAAGGAAAACTTTTGCCATATAGTCAAAAAGATGTTAAGAAGGCCATAATGCATACAATACCCCTAGAATATGGAGAAGTAACTGATATAGCACCAGACATAAGATTAACTCTTCATAACGCTGGACATATACTTGGCTGCGTTACACCTGACACTTTAGTTGTTTTAGGTGACGGAAGCATAATTAGCATAAGTGATTTGTTAAGTGATAATCTTCATTTAAAACATGGAATTACATCTGTCTCCATGAATGAAAATTTACAATTTGAGAGAACGGAGGCTTTAGTATTCAAGAAAGAGGCGCCAAAAGAACTCTACAGGATGACCACAAGCCTAGGATATACCGTAACGGTTACTCCAGAACATCCATTCTTCCGGTTAAGAAACGGAAAAATAGAGGTAGTATGTGCAGATCAAATCAAGAAAGGAGATAAGATAGCAACCGTAGGTGAATGGGACGTTCCCGGAAAACCGCAGAAACTCAAGACTAATGTCGACCGAAGCAAGGCTTGGAATTCTATCCATGTTGTTCTACCATCCCATACTAGTGAAGATCTTTGCCAAATTATAGGTTATATGTTAGGTAGAAAACACAGGTATATTTATAGGAAAAAGAGACTTTCAAGTATAGTTCTCTACGATAAAGATCCCCGTACCTTAGAGATGTTTAAGGAAAAATTACTCAAAATCTTTAAGTTTGCGCCTAGACCTCCAAACATAAGGATAAGAAAAGTTAATCGCAACAAAGAATATTGTGTCACCGTAGGCTGTAGAGAACTTCTAAGGTTTTTAGAGTTAAACTTTAAAGACATTGTTAGAAAGTTTTCAGAAAGATGCGTTCCAGTAGTGATAACTAAATGTACAAAGTCTGAAATTGCCAAATTTTTAGAAGGATTATACATCGCTGAAGGTCAGGTACATGACAATCACGTAAAATTTGAGTTTTTAAATGAAAGATTAGCTCGAACAATTCAACTTCTCTTACTAAGATTCGGAATTGTATCATCTTTTTCATCCGTAAAACGGTCTAATAGGAATATTGCTTATATACTTACAATTTCTGATAAAGAATCGCTTACGAAATTTGCAGAATTAATAGGGGAAGACAAATACTCTGAAGGTTTAAGAAAAATAAAGATAAACGTAGAAGGGTCGGAGAAAATATTTAGTAACTCGTGGGAAAGAGGTGAGGGTCAGGTAATATGGGATGAAATTATAGCTGTAGAAAAGGTTCCATCGAAATTCAGATATGTCTATGATCTTTCTGTACCTAATCACCACAATTTCATAACTAATGGCATTGTTTCACATAATTCTGCAATAGTGCACCTTCACATAGGAGAAGGACTATACAACATTGCTTACACAGGAGACTTTAAGTTTGCAAAAACAAGACTATTAGAACCAGCCACATATACTTTCCCGCGTTTAGAGACGCTAATTATGGAAAGCACCTATGGAGCACCAAGTGATATAATACCGCCTCGAAAAGATGCTGAAAGACAACTTATGAGAATAATAAACAACACCATAGAACGCCGCGGAAAGGTTCTTATACCAGTCTTGGCCGTTGGAAGAGCTCAAGAAATGATGCTTGTACTGGAAGATTATATGAGGAGAGGATTAATTAAAGAAGTTCCTGTGTATATTGATGGAATGATTTCTGAGGCAACAGCGATCCACACAACACACCCAGAATATTTAGCAAGAAGTTTAAGAGATAAGATATTCCACGAGGGCCATAATCCTTTCCTTGCGGAATATTTTGTTCAAGTAGATAGTAAAGAAGCTAGGACGGACATTGTAGAGGGTGAGCCTTGTATAATTATGTCGACCTCAGGTATGCTTACTGGAGGCCCAAGCGTAGAGTACTTTAAACTTCTTGCACCAGATCCTAGGAACAGTATAATTTTTGTAAGCTATCAAATCGAAGGAACTCTTGGTAGAAGAGTGCAGAAAGGATGGAAAGAAATACCAATGAGAAATAGGGAAGGAAAAATAGAAGTAGTGAACGTTAAAATGGAAGTACACACTATAGAAGGATTTTCGGGTCATTCAGATAGGAGACAACTACTTAGTTATGTTCAGCAGATTACGCCGAAACCGGAGAGAATTATTACCTGTCATGGTGAGAACAACAAGTGTGTTAGTCTTGCAAACGCTATTCATAAAAAGTTTAGAATCGAAACACGTGTACCATATAATTTGGAGACATTAAGACTTCGCTGATTTTGTCATCCTTTCTTTTTGCCTTCTTTAATCTTAATGAAATGTGGAGTAATAATTATATACTGTCCACCTAAGCTTCTCATATTTCCATTTAAGACCTTGCATATAGCTCTTAATCTCTCTATAGCTCTTTTGCAATTAACTGGAGATTCTTCCACCAAGGGATAGATGTTTAGGATTATGATATTACCGTGCTTTAACTCCTCCTCTACATATTTAACATCGGATAAATCTGAGAGGGAAATCGTTTTAAGATATATTTCGCTCAACATTTCCAATTCTTCCGTTTCTGACGTGACCTTGTCTTCTTTAGTTTCAAAGACTTTTAATTCTTCTAAGACTTTTACAACATCTTCGGGTTTTTCGTATTTCTTCTCCTCTTCTTCCTTTTTTGAAGGTTTTAATATCTTCCTAAAAATGCTCAACTATTGTTCCTCCTTATAACCCTACTTAACTCAACTGCTAGTTATTTTTTATTATTGTATTAATGGTCTTCCATAATTTATCTCCCACATGATGGGTATTGCGTATAGCTTTGCCCTTTTCAGATTTTATTATCTCGTCATATTCCATTAATGCGATACCTACGGCTATAACCCTTTCATGTTTCTCTTCAACAACTATAACAATATCTCCTCTTTGAAACTTTTTATATATATGTGTAATACCAGGAACCATTATATCAGCGCCCTTACTAACTCTTGCCACAGCACCTAAATCTATAACAACTTTTGGGAGGTCGATTGAAAAATTATCAAGAAACAATATCGTTGGAAAAATTTTTTCATCCTTCTTGAAAAAATACGGCTTTCCATCTACCATATATAGATGAGTTCCATCGTCAAACACTATCAATTCGAGGTTAGCACCTTTTGGTATAGCATTTAGGGCTTTTTGGCCTAAATTTTCTGCGATAAGATTTTTTAAGGTCTTGAGTTCACCGCTTCTTAAGAAATGCCGCTTTCTAATTTTCATATTTATCACTCTAGAAAAGTTTAAATAACTTCTAAGATAAGAAGCCAATTGCAGCTATTTATTCTTTTGGTGAGGAGACACAATATGAGTAGATCAAAAACACTCGACCTACTACAAAAGTCAATAGACATGCAAGTACTAGTAAAACTAAAGGGTGGAAGAGAACTTAGAGGGAAACTAAGAGGATTTGACATGCATATGAATTTAATATTAGATGATGCAGAAGAAATATTAGAGGAAAACAACACAAGAAAACTAGGTACCGTGATAGTAAGAGGAGACAACGTAGTAATAATCTCACCACCTCCACTAAAATAAAATTGAGGTGAATACATTTGGGCAAAGGCACACCATCCATGGGAAAAAGGAACAAAAAAGTGCACATAAGATGCAGAAGATGCGGTAGAAGATCATATCACGTAAGGAAAAAGTACTGTGCAGCGTGTGGCTTTGGAAGATCAAAAAGAATCAGAAATTACAGTTGGCAAAATAAAAAAGTTAACAAAGTGAGGATCAAATAATGGAAGAAGAAAAAAATTCTTCATTTACGACTTCTCAACCAATAGATGTAAGAATAGTAGTAGAAGGGGCATCAGATGTAGAAGCCCTTTCAAAAGCTGTACAAAAACTTGCTTTAGGCTCTCAGTACAATATAACGATCTCGGCAATAATTCCAACAACAAACCCAGAATTGGCACTTAAGGCAGTTGAAGGCGCGGATTTGGCACTTATAGCAACAGATGCAGATAAACCTGGAAGACAACTTGCAGAAAAATTAATCGAAGTACTTAAAGGGAAAGTAGGTCACGTAGAAAGGATGAAACTACCATATGGACATGATCTCGAACACGTTAATATAGAGCTCATAGTAAGAGAACTTGAAAATGCGATAATTCGTGCAGGATTAAGAGTAATCCAACAAATTAAGATGTTGCAGGAATTAAAAAATGAATTAGCTGAAAGAAAAGAAGAAATAAAAAAACTTAAACAAGAAATAGAAAAACTAAAAGAGAAAACTGAGGAAAAAGGTTTAAAACCGTTTAGAATATCAGAACTCTGGAAAATACATTTCCCAACAGAGGAACCCCCAAAAAATATCGAAGATGCTGTGAATGAATTAAAATTAGCACCAGACATATTAGCAGCACAAAATTATAT
>JAGGSW010000161.1 GCA_021158895.1 Candidatus Odinarchaeota archaeon
ATACGTAGTTTATTTATTTATATCTGTTGGATAGAAATTGGGAATTAGACTTTTTAATGCTGCAAGTGCTAGAAGTTGTGAGGCGGTCCATCCGCCTTGTCCCCCACGGCTATGAAAACGTATTTCTATTATTTTGTCCCCTTCTGACATTCTTACCCCTCACTAAGTTGTTATTAGCTTTGATAATTTTGATACGTAGTTTATTTATTTATATCTGTTGGATAGAAATTGGGAATTAGACTTTTTCGAAACTTTTAATGCTAGAATAACATTTAGCTAAACATGTAATACCCTGGGCTACAAATACTTTTAGCGATTTGCTAAGTCTTAAGGCAAATTTACTAGTTTCCAAAACAATAGGTTAATAAAAGTGGTTTAAATTCCCTAACTAAGTGTTTATTCGGAAAGATATTTTTTCTTTGCAATAATTCCCAGGACTTCTCTTATGATTTTTGCAGTTGCAAACCCGCTTATCCCGCTATGATCATATTTTGGACAAAGTTCAACAATGTCAAAACATGCGATATTTAACGAACTAATTTCATGAAATATGTCAATAAGTTGTCTTGTTGAAATGCCGCCAGGCTCAGGATTTCCAACGCCCGGCATGTAGGAAGGGTCTAAAACATCTAGATCTATGGATAAATAGACTTTTTCAACACGGGAATTTAATTCTTCGATTAATAACCTTAACGTGTCTTTGACATTTAATGAATAAAGATCGCGAGTTGATATTATTTTTATGCCGTGCTTTTTAGCAAAATCTATTTGTTCACGGGTCGGAGCTCTTATACCTACTTCAATAATGTTTTCTGGAGAAACCAGTTTTTCTTCCACGATTCTACGCACTACGCAAGCATGAGAATAAATATCTCCTTCATATTCCTTGTATAGGTCGGGATGGGAATCAAAATATAGCAGGCCCCATTTCCCTTTAATAACCTTTTTTACAGCTTTTATGCAAAGGTAGGTAATTATGTGGTCTCCGCCCATAAACAGGAAAAGCTCATCATTTTTATAATTTTCCTCGATAACTCTTAGTAAATCGTTGTAAACTTGTTCTATGGTTTTATTACTAACTTCCAGATCTCCTAAGTCCTTTAATCTCCAGAATTCTCCCAAATTGATGAGATCCTCTGAATAGATGTTATAAATTTTACTGGAAGTTGATTTTCTTATAAAAGAGGGTGCTTTAGCGGCTCCTCTACGATATGATGAAGAAAGGTCCCAAGGTATACCTAAAACATAAAGGTTTGGATTCTTATTGTCGATAGGAATACCAAAAAAGGCTCCATATTCTCTATTCACTTTCATAGTTTAACTTTGATAATTAATAGTATTTTAATTTAATCCTAATCTTATAAAATTTATAAGTTGGAAATCTATTTCTGAGTGAAATTTTAAAATATAAATTATGGAAGTTTTCTGATTTAGATGTCGAGAACCTTTTGAAAAGCCCTGTAATAGCATTCATGTCCTGACGTATAGTAGTCTCTCCCATAGTTTCGGTGTTGGTAGCTGTGTTGGTAAACCTTTTCTTTTTCTAATCTCTAGGATAAGTTTTTCTTGCATGTTATCTGGTACTGGTCTAAATTCTAGAAACTCATAGCCCCAGAAAGCTTTTCCAGCTGTTGCAGATCTGAATTCGTCTGCAATTCCTAGCGTTTCTGCAGTTGGGATATTTCCTTGTATTGTAACCCAGTCCTCTTCGATAATTACGTTTGTGACCACGCCTCGATGTTGAGTTAAGATTTTGATGACAGCGCCCTGCATGTCGCTTGGTGCTTTTATGTCTATTTTTAGTATTGGTTCATATAGTTTTGGATTAGCTGTTAGGAAGCTTATATGTAATGCTGCATGTGTCATTGGTGCTATTTGTCCCATTCCTGTGTGCGCTGGGTCTACGTGTACAACAGCGTCTGTCATTACAGCCTTTACTCCCATTGCTGGTTCTTGAGCAAGAGTAGCATTTGAACACCACTCTCTCCATGCTGCGATGATATATGATTTTATTCTGTCTAGTCTTTGTACTCCTTTTGTTAGGTCTACAAGTATGTTGTTTCCCCAGATGTCCCATATGTTCTTTGCTTCATTTGCGTCCCATCCTATTTCTCTCAGTATTCTTGCTCTTTCTTTTCTGTCTTGTTCCGCCCATATCTTTCCTTGTTTGATTAGCTCTATTGTTTCTTGACTTAATGGCTCTATGTATAATTTTAGCTTGTTGTGTGTGTTAGGTGACTTTGTATGAACTTCCGTACCTCTTTTGGTGGGTACTTCACGATACACGATGATTGGCGGAGAGACTCTGATTGGTACTTGTTCGTTTATTCTTTTTGTGAGGATTTCTATCTGTAGTGGGTCGATTCCCGATAATATGTATTGTCTTGCTTCTTGATCTAGGTAGAAGGATGCTGTTGGGTCGGCTAGAACCCACATCTTTACGACTTCTCCTAGCCTTGCAAGGTCTTGTGGATCTACTGGTTCTATTTTTCTTGAGACGACAGGCTCTGCGACGTATTTGATTTTTTCAAATACTGGAATGTTAGCACCAGGTCTGATGAATGTTTCACCAGCTGGACACAAAACCCCGTAAATTGCAAAAAGGTTTCCCGCAGGTATTTCCTCTACATCAAGTAGGTCTGTTATTTCCATAACTCCTAGTCTTCGGATTCTCACAGTGCTTTTCTGGTTAACAAAGTATATTTCTTCTCCGGCTTTCAGTGTTCCTGAAAATATCCGTCCTATTAGTGTAGGCCTTTTTGTTTTAGGATGAATGAATATTTTTGTTATCATACCAATTAGAGGGCCGTTAGGATCGCAGTTCATGAGTGCTTGTCCTTCAGGTGTGTTTATATCTCCTGTCCATATCTTTGGTATTCTATATTTTTGCGCAGTCTTAGGATCTGGTAAATGATGAATAACCATTCTTAGTAATGCATCATCTAATGGTAAGTTTTTACGTAACCATTCTATTTCTCCTTCCTTATATTTCTGGAAAATTATGTTTGCATTAATCCCTTTCTCCTTAAGTATGTCAATAGTGAATCCCCATCCATGTTTTGCTGATCCTATTGCTACTGTTCCATTTTGGAAGGATACTTGCCATTCTTTTTTAAATTGTTGTGGTGCTACTTTTCTTATAAGAGTGTTAACTTTTCTAACTATTTTGTCCAGTTTTTGACCAACTTCTTTTGGTTGTAGTCTAAGTTCACTGATTAGTCTGTCGACTTTGTTGATGAATAGTACAGGTTTGCAGAGTTCTTCTCCTACTGCTAGGCGTATGTTTGTTTCTGTTTGTGTCATTACTCCTTCGAGAGCATCTACTAGGATTATTGCTCCGTCGCTGGCTCTTAGTGCTCTTGATACTTCACCTGTGAAGGATATGTGTCCTGGTGTGTCGTTGATTTGGAATATGTAGTTTTTACCGTTATATTCGTAGCTTAAGTTTACTACGGATGTGAATATGGTTATTCCTCTTTGTTGTTCTTCTTCGTCGTAGTCTGTCATTAGTACTTGTCCTGCGGCATCGAATGACATTAGACCTGCTCTTCTTAGTAGATAGTCTGTTGTAGTAGTCTTTCCATGGTCGATGTGAGCGACTATACTGAATATTCGTTTTGTTTCAAAGGGTCCTTTCGTTACTAGTTCAATTACTTCCTCTGGTTGTTTTATTCTAACCATGTGTTTCACTCCCGTCTTATGGTTTTATTTAAAGTGTGATATTTTAAGGTTTATGGGTGAAATAAAATTCGTGAATACCAGCAGGTTAATGACTTAAAGGCGTCGATAAATTATGTGTGATCGTAGTTAGAATTGAACTTCTCATCGTTATTTAAAGATTACGTAGCATTATTAACATGTCATCAAAGTCTATGGATGCAAGAATTATGATTTAGGAAACTACTCCTTAAGTAATAAGACGTAGAATCTATTTCGGTTTACTGTTAACTTCATCTAAATTACCTGTAGGCAAAGATAGTGCTTCGCTAGAAAGAAAATATCAGCATAAAAGTGACTGCAAAGTTTAAAGCCTAATAGTTTGACTAATACAAATTAAAAAGTGTTAGACCGGCTGCTATAACTAGACCGTTAAGAAGATTATCGTTTATGGGCGGATCTATGAGATCTATAATTAATAGTAGAACTGCTCCTATGAGAGCTTTTTCTATTGGCGTAAACAAAATAAGGACGGTAAAAGTTGTTGCGAAAGCTGCTATTGACCCTTCAATTGTTTTTTCCTTTTTCCACGGTAATTTATGTTTCCCTAAAGTTTTTCCGGCTATTGCCGCTGATGCGTCTCCCATTGCTGCTGCTATGAGGGCAATCACAGCTGTGTACATGGAAAAAAGCATTAGTGCAAGACTTGTACTAATAACATAGTAGGTATGTGGTCCTATTTTCTCTGTTTCCCCTTTTCTTAGAACTAAGTCAGCTATAACTGCAAATGGGTAATATTTTGGTATCCAGAATCTCAGAATATCTGTGAGGTAAAAGAAAATAAGAGCAAGATATGTTATTTGAATTGTTATTTCTTCTCCGTAGTATATGTAAGTTATGATGAGAACGAGGGAAAGCAGATGGAAGAGCTTTCGAAGAACTTCTCTTGTTTTGCTGTCCTTTACATGTTTTCCCATATGTAGTTTTATTTTTTGAAATAATGGTTTGAACAAATTTAGTATTATGATCAGGATCGCAGTTATTGGTATGCTTAGGGTTATGATAATAGAAAGGAAACTTGTAACGTTTAAGTAAATGTTAACTGCAAGGTAGAAAAGAATGAATGCTGTAAGTATGGATGAAAACATTTCTTTTCTATCACTTCTAGTAGTGGTCTCGAGGCCATGAATAAGGGAGAAAACACCAAGCGAACTGAGAATGCAGGAAGCTATAGTTTGGTACATCATTTTCTCTTCCATATTGCTGATTCTATATCTAATTATGTTAAGCAATCTTTAATTCGATGTTGCAGTAATCGATTTACTACATGTTGTTTAACGTTATTTATTATTCTTTGCGTGGTGTCGCAATGCAGAGTAAAATTAGGCTTCTGAACATTATCAAAATTTTGGAAAAAATATATGTTCCTTGGAAATGGGAAATACGTGATCCATTTAAGATCTTAGTTTCTACAATTCTCTCTCAAAGGACTAGTTGGATAAATGTCAGAAAAGCGATCAATCAGTTAGAGAGAAAAGTTGGAATTGACCCTAAAAGTATTGCTGAAGCCGATCTTGAAAGTATAAAAGAAAGTATAAAAGTGGCTGGCTTATACAATGCTAAGAGTATTAGAATCAAGGAAATTGCACGAATAATTATGGAAAAATATGATGGTAATTTGAGTAAAGTCCTAAACCTGCCTTTAGAGGATGCAAGAAAAGAGCTTTTGAGGCTTCCTGGTGTCGGCTTCAAAACTGCTGATGTTATTTTACTTTTTGCCGCTAACAAACCAGTATTTCCAGTTGATACTCACATTATGAGAATTTCTAGGAGATTAGGTATAATTAAGGGAAAGATTAACTACGAGAACATTAGACACACTTGGGAGAAAGCCCTTCCGCGTAATAAGTACGCTGTAGCACATATACTTTTGATAATGTTTGGGAGAGAGATTTGTAAAGGTGGGAAACCTTTATGTGATAAGTGTCCTATTGCAAGATTTTGTGAGTTTTATAAAAAGTTAAAAGGTGGTACCAGAAGTGAAAGTAGTAAGGAAAGAATTACACTTTAATACTGCGGGCGAGATCGATGTTGTAAATATAACTGGTATGGTTGAAAAGGCAGTTAAGGATTCGGGAATAAGAAATGGTCTAGTTACGGTATTTATTCCGGGGGCCACTGGCGCAATAACAACAATTGAGTTTGAACCAAATCTTGTCCAAGATTTTAAGGATATTTTGGAAAAGCTTATACCGAAAACAGGACGTTATAGACATCCCGTAAATGGTCATAGTCATCTAAGAGCTTCAATGCTGGGTCCAAGTTTATCGGTGCCTGTCGCTGATAGGAATTTGATCTTAGGGACATGGCAACAAATAGTTTTCGTAGAATTAGATGTAAGACCAAGATCTCGGCGCCTAATAGTACAAATAATTGGTGAATGACAATTAACAGCTCTAAAATTAGTTCAAACATTTGTATATTTCATATGGTTGAAGTTTAAATATTAATTGTGTACCTAAAATTGTAAGTTTAATGTGGGTGGACAGCTTGAGGGAGTTTAAGACTTTAAGAGGTATGAGAGATTTCTTACCTCGAGATATGATAAAAAGGGAAAGGATACTTCGTATTATAAGAAAAATTTTTGAAAGCTATGGGTTTGAGCCCTTAGAAACACCTGCAATTGAATATTGGGAAGTTTTGTCTAGAAAGTGCGGAGAAGAAGTGAAAAAGCAAATATTTAAGTTTAAAGATAAAGGCGGACGTGATGTTGGTTTAAGATTTGATTTAACTGTACCTTTTGCGAGGGTTGTGGCACAAAATCCGTATCTACCTAAACCGTTTAAGAGGTATTGTATTTCTCGTGTTTGGAGGTATGAAAGGCCTCAAACTGGTAGGTATCGTGAATTTTGGCAGGCTGATGCAGATATTGCAGGTTCACCGTTACCTGATGCTGATGCTGAGGTAATTGCTGTTGGTGTAGATGCTCTAAAGGCTTTAGGATTAGATAATATTGAGGTTAGATTGAACAATAGGAAGATTTTAGAAGGTATGGCAGTTAAAGCTGGTGTTCCAGGCGATAAGATTTTGGATGCGTTTAGATCTATTGATAAGTTGGATAAAATAGGATTGGAGGGAGTTCTGGAAGAACTTTCCTCGAAAGGCATACCTAAGGAAGTTTCTGAAAAGTTATTAGAGTTTATTTCGATAAGTGGGGAGAATATGGAAGTACTTGAAAGGGTTAGAAGTCTTTTAAGGGGTTCAAAGGTAGGGGAAGAAGGTATAAATGAATTAATAAGTATCTTAGATATTTTGGAGGCTTATGATGCCCGTAAATATGTTAAAATAGATTTAAGCATAGTTAGAGGATTAGATTACTATACTGGTCCTATATTTGAGTATGTGTTAAAGGAAAGCCCAAGTGGGAAACAATTTAGACTTGCGATAGCCGGAGGAGGTAGATACGATAATTTAATTGAACTTTACGGTGGACCTCACGTTCCCGCTACAGGTGTTTCTTTAGGTGTTGAAAGGATTATGGAAGTTTTAGAAGGTAGTATTTCAGAAGAAGAGACGTTAACTAAGGTTTATGTTGTTCCTGCTAAAGAAGAAGTTAGGTTAGAGACTATAAAAATAGCTCAAAAGTTAAGGCGTGAAAATATACCAACCGATGTAGATTTAATGAGGCGTAAATTAGACAAATCACTTGAGTACGCGGATAAAAAGGGAATTCCTTATGTGATCATTGTAGGTCCGAGAGATCTTAAAGAAGGGTTTATAGTTTTAAGAGATATGAAAACAAGATTGCAGGAAAAAATCGAAGTACCCAAAGTTATAGAAGTTATAAAAGAAAAATTGTGACAAGAAGCAGTTACTTATTGTAATTTTCTGCTAACATGAATCCTCCGAAAATGAAGGAAAAATAAATGAGGTGAATTATGAGCATTCCTAATATATTCCCATTTTATGTTTTATTGACAAGTTCAGACATAACTGCATTTAGAATCATAAGCGTTACTATCTCAAAGAGGCTCGAATTTGGTGTTAAAAGTTCTCCTTCGCATTCTTTAAGTTCTTCTTTTGGTATTTCTTCTTTCCACTTAATTTCTATATTTAAGTCGGCTAGTTTTCCTAATGTTGACTGAGGACACGACGTTATGGCTACAACCGTTGCTCCAAGGTTTTTAGCGATGCGGGCTGCTCTTACCGTATAATCTGCTTCACCGCTCTCAGAAATCGCTATTAAAAGATCGTTCTTGCTTGGGGAAGGCATAAGTGTTTCGCCAATAAAATAGGTTTCGTAACCTAGATATGTGAGTTTTGTAGTAAATCCCTTAGCAAGAAGACCGAGCAACCCAACGCCAACTGTATACACACGTTTAGCCTTTTTTAACTGCTCAGCGAAGTTTTCAATAACCTTACTGTCCAATCCGCTTATTATATCGTTTGATGATTCTAGAAACTGTTTTATGAGATTTTTAATCTTACTCAATGTTCTTAGCCTCCTTTACTCTGTTTTGAGTAAACAAGTTCTGCTACAAGTCCTTCTAATACTATGATTGAACTTATTTCAAAAAGAGAACCTGAGGGTGAAAGAGGTTCCCTTTCCCCTTCAACTTCTCTTTCTAAGAACCCTCTATATTTCCATCTTCTTGTTCTCCCACCAATGCAAAGCACATAATCGGACAATTTCCCTAGTGTAGAATCAGGGAAGGATGTTACTGCTACTATTTTTGCCCCCCTTTTCCTAGCAACTTTACATATCGCAATAACTTCTTCCGTTTCTCCAGATCCTGAAATAGCGACAACTACATCTTCTCCACCCTTTATCATCGGAATAAGGCCTATTAAATCCTCTCTGATCGATATAACATTAAATCCGGCTTGTAAAAGTCTTATAGCGAGGTCTCGGGCTACTACAGCTGATCTGCCCATACCGACGGTTATCACTCGCTTAGCACCTTGTAACACTTTCAGAACGTCTTCAACTTGTTTTCTATCAATTTTCCTAATGTTATCCTGCAACTGGGTAAGTAAATCTTCAATAAACTTGTTTAAGACCTTCACATTTCATCACCAACTACCAATCTAAGTTTCTGTTTATCTCCCTTCAAATACATAATATTTTTCTTTCGCATTCTTAAGTTGCTTTGGTAGCCCTGCATCAACACACTACCAGTTTTCCATAAAGCCTTGTTTCATCTCATATAGCAAAATATATCAAAAGACCATTGGATGAGTTTATTAAGGAAAACTATATGGTACGCGAAAATTAATGTTGAAAAATTAAATTACTTCAATGAAACAATTTTCTCTTAACATGATTACTCTGTCCATGTACCTCATCATCTTTTTTACAAGATTTCTTTCTCTGTACGAAACACCTGTATTAAAGTCGTTTTTTAAGGTTTTGCCGTAATAACTGTTGGCTAAAAAAGTTTCTGCTTTACTTAAGCATTGAAGTATCTTGGATAAATCACCAGCATGAAAGTATATTGATAAATCGTTAATTATTAATATTTTTGTCGGGTTTCTGATGTATTCATCTATTAGCGGATCTAAGTTTTTCACGTTTTCCTTTACAAGGTATAAAAGTTCTTGGCTGCTTTTAGAAGTTAATCTGGGAGCATAAACAACAGAAGGAGCTAAATATTTTACTTTTTTAACTAAGTCGGTGTATTCGTCTAATTTACCTCCAACTCGCTTACCAGAAATAAAAAAGGTTTTTGGAGCCATATCAATTATTGTAATATCGTTTTCTAAGCCCAAATCGATAAGTTTTTCAAATATTTGAACCGTAAGCGCGGTTTTCCCAGTTCCCACATCACCTACTATCAGCACCTTTCTTCCCAATATCTCATTCACGGAAAGTTTCTCTGGTAATTCCTGCAAGTTTAAGAGCCTCCACTAAGACGAATCCCATAATACATCCCGGTATCGAGCTAATAGCCCATCCCGTCCAAAATATGAGAAGTGGGATGCCTATTAGCCTTACATCTCCAATTAGCGGTGCCACAAGGAATAACGCTAGGGTGCCTCCTATAATTACAGTGCCTATTGGTTCTGTAAAAGCTGCAATTTCCGGATATTTTATTTTGAATTTTTTAAACAAGGAATAAAAGATGCCCACAACAACTCCTCCAGGTATTCCACCAGGCATAGAATATATGGTTCCTATACCTAGACCCATTCTAATAACACCAATGCAGAAGGCTATGAAGGCTGCCCATAGAGGTCCTAATAACACGCCTGCTAAGACGTTTATTGCATGTTGCCCTGGATAGGCCTTTGTTGTAAGAAAAGGAAACCATAGCATGGGTGCGAGAATCACGCCTAGAGCAATTAACATTGCGGCAAGGGAGACCTGTCTGACGATAGATTTTTCGCGAATCACTTTTCACACCTTTATGGGAAGTTCTACTTAAAAACGATAGATAAGATTTAAGCTTTCCGAATAATCTTGATTCATGAAATAGGTTTAAACTGAAACAATGTTGTTTAAAAATTTGCCTTGTTTCACATATTTTTCTAATCATATTTCACTACATTTGTTGTACTAATTATTTGAGTTCTTGAGCAATTTTAATAGCGAGTTTAGCGACGTCGATTGCATTTTCTCCAAGTAGGACTATCATGGGCTCTTTGCCCCAATCACCTTCATGGTAAATAACGTCGGGGACCTTTCCGGCGGCTTTTATTGCTTGTTTTGTTCCCCATGGAACTGACATGCCCTCAAC
The DNA here is from genome assembly GCA_021158895.1 of Candidatus Odinarchaeota archaeon. Lineage (GTDB taxonomy): Archaea > Asgardarchaeota > Baldrarchaeia > Baldrarchaeales > DXJG01 > DXJG01. The sequence continues at coordinate 10,395 of JAGGSW010000161.1, forward strand.
TTTTTTAATTCCTTCAGGTTCCTTTCTCCGATCATAAAACGAGATAGCTAATCCGAATTTTCTGCAAACATCTAAGATATTCGTGGAATACCTGATATTTATGGCTGCTCTAATTGATGAATCGTACTTCATAGCGGTCAAAACATATTTTGCGAGATGACGCGAAACTCCGAAATCTGGACAACCAGCTGCCTTAGCTTTCCCGTTAACTATGGTTATGCGTCCATCAACACCTACTACATCCTCTAGTGCTTCGGCGTACGGTAAAGCCATAACAATGTTCATTTTAACTTCTGGGATGAGCTTTGAAACTTCAGGAACATTTTCAAGTAGTCTTACTGCCTCTTTGATATTTTTCCAAACCTTGTATTTCGACGCCTCCTTATATAGTTGAGCAATCGGGTTTACAGGGCCAAATCCTTTACCTATATTTAAACCAAATTTAATGCCCATAGTTACAACTTCTTTTGCCACTTTAATAGCTTCCGGTATTTTTTTACCTTTTGCAAGCTCCGCGGCTATAGCGGCTGCGAAACTACAACCTGTACCGTGAGTGGTTTTCGTCTCTATACGTTCGCTTTCAAAGTAATGGTATTCTCCATCGCAATAGAGTACATCGACCACTTTACCACCTTCTACTATATGGCCACCCTTAACCACTGCGGCTTTTGCACCTAAATCAACTATTTTTTTCGCTGCTACTTTTGCATCTTCCGTGCTTCGAATTTTCGTATTGGTTATCTCTTGAGCTTCCATTGCATTTGGAGTTACAACTGTTGCCAGTGGTATTAGTTCATTTATCAAGACTTTTCTAGCATCTTCTCTAAGCAATGGTGCTCCGCTTTTTGCAATCATTACGGGATCAACAACTACTGGAAAACCGTGTTTTTTCACTTCTTCAACAACCACTTTGATGATTTCACTTGAGTAAAGCATACCGGTTTTTGCAGCGTCTACACCGATATCTGTAACAACAGCTTCGATTTGTTCTCTTACTATTTCTGGTGGAATAGCGTGGACCGCTGTTACACTAACAGTGTTTTGAGCAGTTATTGCGGTTATGGCTGACATCCCATGCACTCCTAATGTTGCAAAAGTTTTCAGATCCGCTTGTATACCTGCACCTCCACCAGAATCCGACCCAGCAATCGTTAACGCACATGGAATCCTATTCTTAATTAACATCGATATCACCTGTCATTTAGTTCTTACATGTTTAAAAATAAGATTTTTCTTTTGTTTCAATTGATTAAACGGCAGTCTGCGTTAATGTTACTGCTTGTGATTAAGCATTATTTTTAGGGATATACGATTTTCAGAATTTGATTATTGTTCATTGCGCTACTTATAATGAGTGTTCTTGACCTGTGGTAGGAAATTCGATTGTTAATATCCTTTATACGATCTCTGGAGGTTCACTGAGTTTGAATCTTCTTACCTTGATACCAGCTTCCTGAAGAAGTTCTTTGGCAAGTTTATCTTCATATTCTTCTTCATAAACTATCTCGGATATTTCCGCATTTATCAACAGCTTAGCGCAGATCGAACAAGGAAAGTGAGTAGTGTATAACGTTGCACCTTTAGTACTTACACCAAAGACCGCAGCTTGAACTATACAATTATGAACTACTACTCCATTAGCTATGAATGAATTAGTTACTGGAACATAAAAGTCAATCATTCTGCCCTTATAATTTATTTTTTTGATTTCTTTTATTTTAACAAATGCTATATCAGAATTTACAAGCTTCTCTGCCTCGAAGAGTGATTTATCTGCAACTCCTTTTCTTTTTAACTTGAACAAGATCTCTTTTGCTTTTTTCTGAGTAACCATATTCCATCTGTTATCTCTTAAATTCGAAAAATCAGCCGTTGGGACTCTTGTTCTAAAGAACTCTTTTGGAAGAAGTCTTTTTCTGTTAAAACCGACATTATCTATTTGTTCTAATTTTTTCTTTTTCTCTGGGTGTGAAAACCCTATTTTACTCTTAAATTCAAGTAAATCCTCACCGCTTATTTTTAGAGCATAAGAATAATCTTTTGCACCACTTGATATCTTATCTGTTCTTTTCATTGCGTAAATTCCGCTTACGATACCAAATCTCAATAATAGTAATCTTACAGTTTCAAGGATCCTCCTATGGCCACTAGTTAAAATTACTTCGTTAGGTTTTTTTCTTACCATACCTTCAGCATCAAAGAGGCCACGAAGTAGGGCAGCAAGAGATTTCCTTTCAACTTTATGAAACAATTTTGGTATTTGTTTTTCCCGAATTTCAATTCCGAGTCCTTTGAAAAATAGGGATAACCTTTTTGAGCATACTGTAAGGACGTACTGGTTTTCGTTTTTGTCCTTAAATATTCTTCCATGTGTTCCGAATACCTTTTGAATCAGTTCGTTGTAGAATTCAAGGACTTCTCGGTTCTCATCTTCAAATGCTATATAATTCTTACCTACATTCCCGTCTCCAATAAAGTATCCAACTATTTGGCAAAGTTCTGGTGACGTTATTTTTGGTATTCTCACGTCTTTTCGTTCAACTCCAATTAAATATTTATCCAAATTGCAGTTTAGAGCGCTAAATATCTTGTAAATATTAGCTTTCTTTACTCCTTCTCCTTTTAATAACCTTTTAATTGAAGATCTTGACACATTTGCTATCTTTGATAATTTATTTTGAGAGAGACCCTTCTTTTTCATTATGTGTTTTAATTTAGTTATTCCCGTTTTTGAAAGCTTATACGAATCGTATTCTATTTTTGGTAAAGGTTGAGGCTCACCTTCAATATCTACCCGTGTTACTATTGGGATGTAGTCATTTAGTGTGAGTTCGGATGCTTTTTTCGTGCTTAATCCGCTTTTTTCATCCATTACAAACATTATGTGATCTGGTGAAACTGTTAACTCGAAACCTCCAACTGTCCTTATCACTATTGCATCTTCTTTAGTTGCGTCAAACCTAAATGCTGGTGATGAAACTACTTTTAGGTCTTCGTTAATAGATAAGATTTCGCTATGGACGCTGCAAGCTTCTTCAATTGAACCATCGGGTAAGATAACTAGTGTATCACTTGATACGCAATTTTGTTCGGCATGCACACCTCGACACAGCTCATGACGTTCTCCTGACGGTACTTTTAGTTGTTCTCTAAGGCAACCTACCTCTGCACAGTGAGGTAGACCTTTTGGAGCTCCGTTATATCCTTGAGCTATGAGTCTATTATCTTTCACTAGAATCGCGCCTGTTTTTCTTCTTAAGCACGTTGATCTTTGTGCCACTATTCGAGTAATTTTCATCCAATATTCGTCCCAAGATGGCCGCCAATGTGGATCAACTTTATATGCGAAATCTTTATGTATAAAAGGTTTTACGATTTCTAAGAACCTCTTTGTACTAGTGTTATCTAATTTTATTTTTCTATCTCTTGTGATCTCGCCTTTAAGATCTAGTTTGTCTTTAAGTTGTTTTAAAATCCATTCTATATCTTCTCTTGGGAAATGATCCATAAAAAGATATATTGAGGAAGTTATTCCTCTACCCTTTCTTAAAAATCCACTTCCCATGTACCAATTGGCTAGAAATACTGGAGAAGTAATGTCCACATCCCTTGGAACCCTTTTCTCTCCCTTAGGATACCATCTTTTCATAAAAGAATTTAGCTCATTGTATTCTTTGGTTTTAAGGTCGTAGGTGATGCATTCTTTGCAGTAAATTGAGTTTACAACAGGCGTAATGGTGGAGTTTATACCATGGTTATTTAGGTATTTTTGTATATATTCCAACCACTCCCGTTTAATACAACGTTGAAAATAATAAGTTGCGTAATTTGTAACTCCTAAGTGACCGCTACTCATTAACAGTCCATCAAGGAAAGATTTAAGGCTTTCATTAACAATTACTTTGTTTTTCGATTTCTTTGGTAAATCAATTCCAATACTATCAAGCATTTTCTCCGAAGCTCTCTTATCAAAGTTTTTACTCATGTGCCCTCCCTTCGAAGATAGTTCTTTATAAGAATATTTTAACTTTATTGGTTTTAAATCACGCA
>JAGGSW010000156.1 GCA_021158895.1 Candidatus Odinarchaeota archaeon
TCTAAAATTGAAAAAAAACTTAAGCCCACTATTTTTATACTAAAATTTACCAAGTTACTTTAAAAACTACTTAATATCAACATAATTTCACTAATCTTAAGTGGTGAATTTCTTTGAGTATTAGAGTGGTATCAGTTGGCATCGAAACTTTTGCGCATGCAACCGAAGATCCAGAAAAAGTTCTTAAAAGCCTTAAGTTCATTTTGCCTGAAGAGATTCTTGATGAAGTCAAAATAAAGCGAGAAGAGTTAAAAGGACATTATAAAAATCCGATAATAATTTTTAGAACAGCTATAAGGAGAAAAGGATTAGTTAAAAAGGTAATTTCACACATAGCTAAGATTTTATCCGAAAAAGATAAAAAACGGATAAAATCCTCTTTTGATAGAAGATTGGACCCATCAGGAAACTTGTATTTACGTTTTGATAAGCAAGAAGCATATCTAGGCAAAGCAGTTTTAACAGAAAGTGGAGACAGTATACGTGTAAAAATAGCTTTTACTTCTCATCCTTTAGAACTTAACAAAATTTTAGGTTTTTGTAAAGAAATCGGATTGGTGACGTAATTGAAAAAATACGTAGATATGTACGTGAGTTCATCTATTTTTCACTCTGAAAACCAAATCGATGAAATATTGCATATCATATCGGAACTAGGATACGCAATTATTTGCATATCCTTTAACAAAGGCTTTAGCGATTTTTTCGAGAAAATAAAACGAAAATCAGAAGATTTCGGTCTAGAAGTTTATCGGAGAATGAATCTTTTACCAAAAAATGTTCAAGAATTAAAAGCTAAACTACGTCAAATCCGGAGAAAATTTGAAATTATATCAGTCAAGTGTGTAGATAAAAAGATATGCGTAGCAGCTGCGAGAGATCGCAGAGTCGATACATTAAACTTCCCAACTCTTGAATCGCTAAAAAACTTCACGGAATCAACAGCTAATTTAGCTGCAGAAGGAGATACAGCCATCGAAATCTGCTTTAAAACTTTTTTAAATGTAAGGGGAATAAGAAGAGCTAGGCTCATTACCGAATCGAGAAAGGCTGCAAAAATTGCTTTAAAAAAGGGAATTAAAATAGTGATAGATAGTGGCGCGGAGAACATTTTTGAAATGCGAGGTCCCCAAGAACTATGTTCGCTAGGTTATTTACTAGATCTTCCTGAAGAATACATTGATCTAACAGTATCAGAAATACCCTTTAACATCATCAAAACAAACCTGTCAAAATTATCTGCTAGTTTTGTTCTTCCAGGTGTTGAAATAGTTGATGTGGAGGAGAAAAATTGGTCAAAGAAGAGAGAAACAGATACATAGTCTTCAAAATATATTCAAACAGCGATGTTTCGAAGGAAGATTTAGCTAAAGATATCTGGAGAACTTTGTTAGCAATGTATGGAGAATATGGAGCAAGTAAAACAAATTTTTGGTTAATCGAATACGATAAAAATACCAAAAAGGGCATAATAAGATGCACACACACGACAGTTAACATGATGCGTACAGTTCTAGCATTCACAACCAAGATAGCAGAAACACCAGTCATAATAAAAACATTGGGAATATCCGGTACAATAAAAGCTGCAAAAGAAAAATTTTACTGAGCCTTGAACGAGACATTTAACCAATATAGATCGCAATATGAATTAAAAGGTTTAAATAAAGCCCAATTCAAGATAATTAACAACTAAAATACACCAAAAACCTTAAAACTACATTAAATATTTATTTCTTGGAGATGATGACGCCGTCCCAGACAGAGTTATCGCAATGATGAGCTCGCGACGATCGTGATCCGCTACATTTTATAAAGAGTCTCTCTACGTTTCTATAATCTCTACGTTATGTATTTTCCCCTCAAAGAATTGCCAGGCTGCTATTTCATATTTCTCTTCTCCTAAGACCCCAATTATCAACCAAACTACTGGATTTATTTCCATGTATTCTCTATCGATTGCTGAGGGTTGTGGAGAAGCGGGATGCGAATGAAATATACCAATGATATCTTCTCCTATTTTTTCAACTTCCATATAAGTTTCGTAGAGGATCGTGGGATCTATTGAAAAGCGGATAGATGATTTAGCCATATTGGGTGTAAACTTTATTCTTTTGACTATTGCGGTTTTATTTTTGACTACTCCAATCAATAAACCGCAAATCTCGATATTAGGGTTTTTTAAAGCTTCCTTAACTATTTTCTCCAAATAATTCTTGAGGATTACTATTTTTTCTATTTTCTGCATGATTCTTACTCCTGAAGAAGATCCTTGAGTATTAAATATGTTTCAACGTTTCTTGTTTCTCCCAAAACTTCCAGTTTTTCTTCCAAAAATCTACTTAAAGCACCTAAATCTTCAACATTAATCTTTAGTAATAAAATTGTTCGACCTGCTAGGAAATATGCTTCTGACACCTCTTCCATGCCTCTAAGCTTCTCAACTAACTTGCTGATTTCCTTAACGTCTATAGGTACGCTAATAAAAGCTTGAACGCTTTTTCCTATTTTAACAGGATCTATTACGACCGTAAATCTCCTTATTACACCCTCTTTAATCAATTTTCTGACCCTTCTTCTAACAGTTACCTCTGTTCTTCCGATTTCCTCAGCTATTTTTCGATAACTCATTCTTCCATCTCTTTTTAATAACTCGATAATTTTCCTATCTATTTTATCTATCTTCACCACTTTTTTCACCAACACTATGAGTATAAACTATTCAAGAACAATTATGGTGTCAAGCGAAAAATTAATTTTACATCTTTATAGGTTTCTCATACACTAAATTCTAGATAGGTGTTAAAGATGTATCAGAGAAAAATGGCATATGGCAGCATAGAAAATGGATTAATAAGAACGACTATTATCTCCATAGTTATAGTTGTATTGTCCTTAGTCTTTATATTTGGTTTCTGGGGCGATTTATTCCCCTTTAGTAGAATTGCAGAATTCCTTACTAACATAAACCCTAAACTACTCGATGCAGTAGAAATAATATTGCTTATACTAACGTACGCTTTTGCCTTAATTTTTGTAGCAATGATAAGAGAGTGGATGAGAGAAGTTGCAGGGTGGGTCGAAGTAATTGGGCTTGGAGTAATAGTAATGATCTTAGCAGGCGTCTTATTTTCATGGATCCACGCTTTAATCACATTTGTTGGCTGCGCACTGTTCGTAACTTATCTTTACTTCGTTCAAAGGGAAGAATGACACAAAATTTATAACCTTCAGAATCTAAATCGGTTAGACTACCATGAGCTCTTCACGCCAAATTTTAACGTAAAGTCAATAACTTTTTACTTTCCTAAATCTTAACATTATATGGGGGATAATATATGTTCACACCTGGGTTCGGATATGATCGTGCTATAACAATATTTAGTCCTGATGGTAGGTTATTCCAAGTTGAATATGCTTTAGAAGCCGTAAAACGTGGTACAACAGCTGTTGGAGTAAGATGCCCTGAAGGAGTCGTCTTAGCAGTAGAAAAAAGAGTAGTTCCATTACAAGAATCTGTAGAAAAAATATTTATTATTGATGACCACATCGGCACCGCAATTGCTGGATTAACTTCGGATGCAAGAATTTTAGTGGCTGAAGCTAGGCTTCAAGCACAACTTAACAAATTAAATTATGATACCCCGATACCCGTTGAAATTTTAACTAAAAAAATTGGAGATTTAAAACAACTATATACTCAACATGCGGGAGTAAGACCTTTTGGGGTGTCTCTTCTAATTGCGGGCGTAGACGAATATGGCCCGCACCTATACGTAACTGATCCGTCCGGAACGTACTGGGGTTATAAGGCTACAGCAATCGGTGCTGGCGCATCTTCAGCGATAGAAGTGCTTGAAAAAGAGTACAAAGACGACTTAAGTATAGATTCAGCTATTTTATTGGCGCTAAAATCTCTAAAAAAAGCAATGGGTAATGAATTTGACTCAAAAAAAGTAGAAGTTGCTATAGCACTAATGAAAACTAAGAAATTTGAAAAACTTTCACCGGAAGATGTTGAAAAGTATCTTCAAAAGCTTAGCGAGTAAAGGTGAGAGGCGTTGAGTGAGATCAGAGGCGAGAAGTGGGTTAGACTTGAAAACGCTATTATAGCGAGACTTGAAACCCATGGAACACGTTTCGAAATAATTGTAGATCCTAAACTGGCATGGGAACTAAAAGAAGGTAAGGACGTCGATATAAGAGAGGTATTGAAAGGATACGTAGTTTTTGAAGATTTAAAGCATGGAAAAAGAGCCTCTGAAGAAAAATTGAAAGAGGCTTTTGGAACAGATGACATTTTCGAAATTGCAAAAATAATTATCAAAAAGGGACAATTACAATTGACTGCAGAACAAAGAAGAAAAATGATTGAAGAGAAGAAGAAAAGAATAATTGATCTCATTTCAAAGTACTGTATCAACCCCCAGACAGGGCTTCCGCATCCCCCTGTAAGAATCGAAAAAGCATTAGAAGAAGCCAAGGCAGCGATAGATCCCTTTAAAGACCCTGAAACACAACTCAAAGACATTGTTAAAGCATTGCAGCCAATTATACCCATTAGAATGGAGATGGTAACCCTCAAAATCAGGGTTCCAGCTGTTTACACAGGTAAAGTTTACGGATTAATAGTTAACACCAGTAACCTACTTGAAGAAAGATGGTTAGCGGATGGATCGCTTGAAGCGCAAATAGAGTTGCCAGCAGGAGTTAAGGTGGATTTCTTAGAAAAAATAAATAAAATTACAAAGGGACAAACAAGGGTTGAGGTCGTTAAAAAATTTTAACAGGTGAATAAAATGCCAATATATTTTCAAAGTAAGGATATAGTTTTGCCAGGAGATCTTCTGGCTGAAGGAGACTATAAGGCTGGTACAGGCACATTTAAAGAAGATTCTAAAATATATTCTGCAGTTATCGGGTTATTTGAAATTAGAGGAAAAATACTTCGCGTGATTTCTCTTGAAGGCACTTACATTCCAAGACCAAATGATGTAGTTATTGGGAAAATCGTAGATGTTTCCCCAACAAACTGGAAAGTTGAAATAAGAGCTCCATACCTCGCAAATTTACCCGCAGCAAATTATTTTGAAAAACCAATAGATCCATTAAAGGAAGACATTAGAAGACACCTAAATGTTGGCGACATAATTGTCGCAAAAATAGTATCTTTCAATAGAACTCAAGACCCTCTTTTAACTACTAAAGAAAGAGGTCTCGGAAAGCTTAGAGGTGGAAGAATAATTGAAATGGCATGCACAAAAATACCGAGGCTCATTGGCCGTAAAGGTTCCATGGTAAACATGATTAAAGAGGAGACTGGTTGTAGAATAGTAGTCGGCCAAAACGGAAGAGTATGGGTCTCGTGTAAAAAACCCGAATATGAAGAACTAATTGAGAAAGTAATTAGAAAAATTGAGTTAGAAGCTCACACATCTGGACTTACAGATAGGGTAAGAGAACTTATAAGAAGAGAAAAGGAGAGGTTAGAAAAATGAAGATTATTAAACACGAGATACCCGAGAAATTAATTACTGAAGATGGTATAAGGACAGATGGAAGAAAACCTCATGAACTTAGACCAACAAAACTTGAAGTAGGAATTTTAAAAAGGGCTGATGGATCAGCCTATATAGAACAAGGAAAAAATAAAATAATGGTTGCTGTATATGGGCCAAGAGAACTTCATCCAAGACATTTAGCCCTACCAGATAGAGCTCTCTTAAGATGTTTTTATAGAATGGCGTCCTTTTCGGTTCAGGAGAGAAAAAGCCCAGCCCCAAGTAGAAGAGAAATAGAATTATCAAAAGTTATTAGAGAAGCTCTAGAACCGGTTATATTCCTGGAAAGATTCCCGAAAACAGCAATAGATGTTTTCATAGAAGTACTTCAAGCAGACGGAGGAACAAGATGTGCTAGCATAACAACAGCAGCTCTCGCCTTAGCTGACGCAGGAATACCAATGAGAGACCTTGTTTCAGCTGTAGCGGTTGGGAAAGTAGATGGATATATAGTTCTAGATATAAATGATTTAGAAGACAAATACGGCGAAGGAGATATGCCAACTGCTATAATGCCCCGAAAAAAGGAAGTTACACTTATTCAACTTGATGGGCGGTGGACGCCCGAAGAATTTAAACAAGGATTTGAACTTGCAATAAAAGGTTGTGAACAAATATATCAGCTTCAAAGAGAAGCTCTAAAAAGAAGATATCTTGAAATAAGAGAACAAGCAGCAAAGGAGATGGAGGAACGTGCAGAAAATCCATAAAATAGTATCAGAAATAGAAAAAGAAAGCATACTATCACTTGCTGAAAGAGGAAAAAGAATAGATGGAAGAGGATTAGAAGACTTTAGGGAAGTGTCAATTGAAGTTGGTGTTGTGGAAAAGGCTGAGGGATCAGCCTATGTAACCTTAGGTGACACAAAGATCATGGCTGGAGTTAAAGTAGAAATAGGAGAACCTTTTTCAGACACCCCTGACAAGGGTGTATTTACCGTTAATGCTGAATTTGTTCCACTTGCATCACCACTCTTCGAACCTGGACCACCTGATGAAGATGCAATAGAACTCGCTAGAGTAGTTGACAGAGGCATAAGAGAAAGTGAAGCAATAGACTTGGAAAAACTGTGTTTAATTCCAGGAGAGAAAGTTTGGATAATCTTTATAGACATATACATTCTTGATCACGCTGGAAATTTGTTTGACGCTTCAGCTCTCGGCGCCATTGCAGCTCTCCTAAATACAAAAATCCCTGAAGTAAAAGTTGAAAACGGGGAAATAAAAGTACTAGACAAATGGGTACCTTTACCGATTAGAAAAATACCAGTCTCAGTAACGTTTGCCAAAATAGACGACAAACTTATTGTAGATCCTTGCATCGAAGAAGAAAATGTAATGAACGCAAGACTTACAATAACCATGGATGATGAAGATAACATTGTTGCGATACAAAAAGGCGGAGTGGGAACATTAAAAGTAGAGGATGTTTATAAAGCCATCGAAATAGCTAAAGTAAAAACAAAAGAGTTCCGCAAGAAAATACCGAGAGGTGACTCCAATGGGTAGAACAAAGAAAGTTGGAATAACAGGGAGATTTGGCGCAAGATACGGGTCAACCATAAGAAAAAGGGTAAGAGAAATAGAAGAAAAAATGAAACGTCCACATAAGTGTCCAAAATGTGGAACTAAAGCCGTTAAACGAATTAGCGTTGGAATATGGCAGTGTAGAAAATGCAATCACACCTTCACTGGAGGAGCCTACATACCAGTAACAGGAGTAGGAAAGGCAGTAGCACGCGCTGCACAAAGACAAGAAGCAAAGTAAAATGACAGTTTTAATAACCACGTCACGTAGACCTACAAGAAGAACACGTTCCCTTTGTAATGATTTAGTAAAAGTGATACCAGGAGCTGTAAAGGTTAATAGAGGTAAAATGAGCATCAAGAATGTGGCTGCAAAAACCCTTGAACTAAATGCAAACGCAGCGATCATAATAAGTGTATACAGAGGCAATCCCGGGAAAATATGGTTTTTACAAGTCACTAAGCATTCATACGGATGGGCTCCACCAGACATACTCCTAGCTGGTGTAAAACTACAAAGAGAGTTCGGCTACTTTAAATTATCACCCTTCCGTAAACTTGCCGTTATAGTCCCTGAAGAAACCAAAGGCGAATTAGAAAAATTAGCAAAAGCACTATCTAATATACTTAAAGTACCATTAATATATACTCCAATAGACCACAAAGAGTTATTAAAACAGCAAGTTAAAGATATTGACATAGTGCTTTATGTCGATAACGATCCACGGTTTAAAGCTGCCATAAAATTCATCCAAACTACGGATGGAAAAGAAATAGGGCCACGTATTCGTATTAAAAAAATGTTTTGGCAAATAAAACGGGTGTTTAAAATTGAATAACTCTAACAATGCATTATTAGAAGTAACTTTCAAAGAAGAAAAACATGCACAAATAGCTTTTCAAACAATTCTGCAGGAAACTACTAGGATGAGTGGTTCAAGAAGTCAAAGTTCATTAACCATAGAAAACAAAAAGCTGGTATTGGATATTGAATCAAAGGATCTTACTTCTCTGAGAGCTACATTAAATTCGTATTTAAAATGGTTTCTCATAATAAAAAATATACTTCAAATAGTTGAATCAGAAAGAATTGAGGAGGAAGGATAAATGACAGAAGAATTACCCCCGCAACTTCAACATCAAATCTTACAACTGCAACAAATACAGCAACAATTAGAACTTCTTACCATTAGAAGGAGACAGTTAGAAGGAGAATTAAAAGAAACGGAAAGAGCTATTTCAGAGTTAGAAAAACTAGAGTCCAACACTGTTGTATACAAATTTATAGGAGCAATTCTAGCGCAAGTGAACAAAGATAAACTTGTTGAAGAACTAAAAGACAAGAAAGAAACGCTAGAGATGCAAATTAAAGTAGTACAAAGACAAGAAGAAAGAACTAGGAGTCAGTTAAAAGAACTTAGAGATAAAATTCAACAAGCCTTAGCTAAGCGAGGATCAAAAGTTGCGGGATAAAAGGAAACCCTATGATTTAATGCCAGAGGAACTTGAAGAATTATGTGAATTAGCTGAAAACATTGCAAGGAAGTACGTATTTGCAAAAATATCTAAGAGTGATGTTACAAATTTTGTTACAGTTGTAAATATAGAAACAAAGGGCGATCAGTTAAACGTAGATGTGCAAATAGAACTTGATTTATTACCTTTCACTAAGTTTAATGCTGACACTTTGGCAAATGAAGCTGCAGATGAAGCAATAAAAGCTATAGAAAAAAGACTGAGGGAACTGACAGGTGAAAACCCAAGCTCTAATAAGTTTTCTTAATACATGTTCTCCAAAGAGAATAGCAGTAATAGGACATAGAAATGCAGATCCAGATGCAATTTGCAGCATGTACGCGTTCTCATATTTTTTAAAGAAGTTGTATGAAGACATTAATGTTTCATTAATTGCTGAAGATGTTAACAAAGTATCTGAAAAGATAATATCCGAACTAAATATTAATATAGAGACAAACCTGTTCTTTAAACCAGACGTGATAGCACTAGTTGATGCAAATAACCTTATACAAATAGGGAAAATTAAAGATTTCATACCAGAAGACGTACCAATCATAATTATCGATCACCATACAGCTCATCCTGAAACAGACAAAATATCGCGATTTAAAATAATAGATGAAAAGGCAGCATCTACTTCCGAAATAATTTACAAAATTTTAAAGGAAACAAGCTTGGAAATAGAGCCAAAAATTGCTTTAAGTTTACTAATAGGCATTCTATATGATACAAGAAGATTCACTTTAATAAGCAATGAAACATTTTCTATCGTGCTAGATCTTTTAAGAGCAGGAGCAAACTACAACAAAGCCCTTGAACTATTAAGAACAGCAATGGATAGATCAGAGAAAATAGCTAGACTAAAAGCAGCGCAACGAGCCACAATATACAAAATAGGGGACTGGATAATTGTAACATCTCATGTAAGTACATATGAAGCAAGCGCCTGCAGGGCCCTTCTAGATTTGGGAGCTGATGTAGCCTTTGTTGTAGCTGAAAAAGAAGACGAAGTACGAATAAGCGCTAGAGCAACACAAGAATTTTATGAAAAAACAGGTATAAGCTTAGCAAAAATCATGGAAAAAGTGGGACAAGTAATAGATGGCGTGGGCGGGGGGCATCCCACAGCCGCTGGGGCAAATGGGAACAAGAATGCTGAAGAAGGAATAAAAGTAGCCTTAAAAACTTTAGAAGAAGAAATAAGTAATCCCCTCTAATTCTCTACTCATTTTTGAGTAGAAAGTTTAAAATTTTTATCACACTTTACGTTTGTCGAAAATTAAAAACAGTGATCGTCAATGTCTCTCATCAAAATAAAGAACCTTTCTTTCACCTACGCTAATGCGGAAGAACCCGCAATAAAAAACATAAATTTAACCATAGATAAAGGCGAATTCGTACTTTTGACTGGTCCTAGTGGTTGCGGAAAAACAACATTATGCCGTTGCTTGAATGGTTTAATTCCTCACTTTTTTACCGGAGAAATGCAAGGCGACGTAATAATAGATGGTTTAAACACCAGAGAACATCCAGTATATAAACTTGCCCAAAAAGTTGGGCTGGTTTTCCAAGATCCAGAAAATCAATTAGTTTCTTTAAACGTAGAGAAAGAACTGGCTTTTGCACCGGAAAATCTTGGTTTACCAAGAGAGGAAATTAGGAAAAGAGTTGAAGAAGCGCTTCAACTTTTAAAAATAGAGCATCTCAGATATAAGGCTCCCTACGAACTTTCAGGCGGTGAACAGCAAAGAGTAGCTATTGCATCGGTTTTAACATTAAAGCCAAAAATACTTGTTTTAGACGAGCCCACTTCAAATCTAGATCCAAAGGGTGCAGAACAAGTCTTAAAAACAATAAAAGTTCTAAATGAAAAATTAAACGTAACAATTATACTTATAGAACATCGACTAGATCTAATTTTACCCTATACTACCAGAGTTATTCTAATGGATCAAGGAGAAATAGTTCTGGATTCTTCACCAGAAAAAGCTTTCTGTTCAAATATTCCAGAGAAGATAGGAGTCGACGTACCAGTTTCCGTTAAATTATACAATGAACTTTCAAAAACGGGTGTAAAATTTAACAAAGTCCCACTTTGCGCAAAAGATGCAGCAAAACTATTGGCGGAGGTTCTCAAATGATTGAAGTAATTAACGTGTGGTTTACCTATCCGAATGGAACAATAGCCCTTAGAGGCATATCGCTTAGAATCAGAGACGGAGAATCCGTAGCTATAATGGGTGAAAACGGTGCAGGAAAAACAACACTTGTAAAGCATTTTAACGGCCTGCTGAAACCAGAAAAGGGAGTAGTTCTGGTAGATGGAATCAACACCAAGGAAACATCTGTTGCAAAACTAGCTAGAAAGGTGGGGCTTGTGTTTCAAAATTCAGATCATCAACTTTTCTCTACAACCGTTGAAGACGAAGTAAAGTTTGCATTAAAAAACCTCGGTTTTTCAAGCGAAGAAATAAAAGAGAGAGTAGATTGGGTGCTAAAATTTTTAGATCTGGAACGGTATAGAGAAAGATCACCTCTATCTCTAAGCGGTGGTGAACGAAAAAGGGTAGCATTAGCGTCTGTTCTATGTGTTAAGCCGAAAATTCTTATTTTAGATGAACCTACTATTGGACAAGATGCGAGGCAGAAAAGAAAACTTGGAGAACTTCTCAAGAAATATCAAGAAGAGAAAAACACAGTGATCGTGGTAACACACGATGTGGAATTTGCCTCAAAATATTTCAATAGGATCGTAGTAATGGCAAGAGGCAAAATAATAGCAGATGGGCCACCAAACAAAGTACTAACAAATCCAACTATATTAGAGGAATCCTCCCTTTCTCCTCCTCAGGTAACTGTTCTATCTCGCGAAATCGCAAAGAAAATCAACAATTTCCCTAAGGACATCGTTCTTTTCGGCGAATTGCTAAATGAAATTATTGCAAGGATTAGGAGGTAGTTCAAGTGTCCTATACCATGTTTAGTGCCTTCGAATTCAAACGAAAAGACACATATATTCATAAATTGGACCCTCGAACCAAAATGTTCATGACAATAGTTTTCATGACTGTAGCACTGCTTTTCACAACTATAATTCCTTTGCTAATCACATTTATCATTACCTTAATACCTATACTACTAGCAAAGTCTGTAGAGGAATGGTTAAACAGCCTAAAAGGAACCACAATTCTTTTGGTTTTCATATTAGTAATTAATAGTTTTATAAGGGATCTTAATTTTGCACTTGCTATGATACTTCGTTTAATAGTGTTGATTACAGCCTTTTCAGCCTTCTTTTTAACAACCCATCCTGATGATTTAGCTCAAGCTTTAATACAAATGAAAGTTCCCTTTGACTTTGCATTTGCCCTATCTATGGCAACGAGATATGTACCAACCCTAGCAAGAGAAGCTCAAACAATAATGGACGCTCAAATGTCCAGAGGATTAGAACTGCAAAAAGGAGGATTGACCCAGAAAATAAGAAATCTCATACCTCTCATAATTCCGTTAATTGTAAACTCTGTGAGAAGGGCTCTATCCATTGCAGAAAGCTTAGAATCCAGAGCTTTCGGAGCGATAAAAAAGAGAACCTATCTTTATCAACTAAAATTAAAGAAAAACGACTTTATCTTCATAATTTTCCTCACCTTATATCTGCTACTAATGATATACATCAAAATATATTCGCCCTTAGCATCATGGATGGAATGGAAATTTCCACTATGATTACTGATGGCTTTCCGGAATAATGAACTCGCAAGTAAAGTGGATGAAAACTTTTAGTCTCTTTTTATATCTTGTTGTGCTATTTTATGAAATAAATCGCTCCTAAAACCAAAATTATCGGCGACATCTTTATTTTGAATTCAATAAATAATTATCGATGAATTGGACTAACATGTACCGATACTATGGAGACAAAGCGGGGGGATACAAAATGCCTACGCTTTCCACGGGATTTGTAAGAGCAGCTGGGTATGCAGATAAGGTAAGAAGAGTTTTGTTTGCAAGAGCAAAGGGCTTAGACCCTCAAGAAATCGTGAGAGCAGCGGCAGAATTCAACATGAAAATCTTCGACATAATGCAGAAACGAAAAGTGGACAAGAGCGATGTTGTCAGAATCAGATGCGATTTCAACATAAAGGAAGGAAAGATCGAATGGAACTGGGACACTCTAGAACTCGAAGTATATACACGTGAAGAACGGCCACTCCTTAGCGAGGCAATGAAGGAAGTTGAAGAAAGTAGAGAAGCACTAAGAGAACTTGTAACAGAACTAAGTGGACTATCGACAGAGTTAATGAGCATTGCACAAAAAATTAACGAACTCGTTAACAGGGTAAGAAGGGAACACATAGGAGAGGAAGAGAAAACAGAGACAGAAACAAAATAAAACTACTAATATTTTTTACAAACATTTTAAATTTCTAATTTTAGAAAATAATCAATCAATGTATTTTTTATGCCAGTCTTCAAGAGTTCCTTTTTTATCTCCTCCCGAGATTTTCCTTCACTTTTCAACTTACTTACAAGTTTACTAATAGTTTCTCTTATTTCCCATGGATAGATAATCCACGCATCTGTTTCAACAACAAAATAATCAGGCTTTTAAGAAGACCAAGGCTTTAAATGCAACGTAGCCACTTTAACCTTTTTGGCCCCCTTTTCCTTTATGTGTTCAACAGCAGCGATTAGGCTGTGACCTGTATCTGCTACATCGTCACAAATCAAAACATTTTTGTCTTTCACGTCGACTATGAGCGGCTGGGTTATTTGAGGTTTTTCGCCAGTTTCTGCAATACCCTTATAGAATTCGATTCTATACTTGTATCATTACTGTTATCGAGAAAGTCTGAAAGCAATCTTGCAACTATCCAACCGCCCCTGGCAATACCAACGAGAATATCAGGACTAAAACCAGATTTCATTATTTTCTCGGCAACCTTAAGGGTTAACTCGTATACATCATCCCACCATGGAGCTAGGAACTTAACCAATCCCTACACCTCTACAAGTAACTACCGAGATTGCCAATAGTAGGTGTGAGGCAAAGTATTTGAAAGTTATTGAACCTCAACCTAACATTGTACATATGAATTTATTTACTGCTCTTAAATGCAACCTATTGTAAGTAAAATAGATGAAGCAGCTTTCCAAATACACGAGAATAATGTTTTTTAACCTTATGGAGGAGCACTTATGAAAATAATTCAGTTAAATAAAGAGGATGTTTACGAAAACTATCGATACATGGGTATCTCAGCCATACTATGTGAGAAGTCGGTAACAAAAAAACTGTTTGACAACATATTACAATTATCAGAAAAAGAAAAAGTTATCATTCAACTCTTTGATTCAGAAAAAATAGCGACTTGGAAACACATATTTATAGCAACATTGAACGCGATTGCCGCATTCAAACAATCACGCAACATAGCATCTCAACTCTCACTGGAAATCCTACTTTACGCAACAGGGCAAAGACAAATAAGAGATGCTATAAATATCTTGGGAGTTTCTGAACAAACCAGAAAAGTAGCAATTTTAATACTAGGAGACAGTAAAGAAAAAATAACCGCAATTTTCAGCCAAATAACTGAACTTTTGAATGGGAAAGAAGAGGAAAAATTACTTGAAATATATAACGAGGAAAAATTACAACGATTAC
>JAGGSW010000129.1 GCA_021158895.1 Candidatus Odinarchaeota archaeon
ACGGCCGTATTTCGTAATTTTATATGTTTGCGGACCAACTTTTTTCACTAGTGGATTTTCCCAAAGATCTGTTCTTGTCAACTCCTGGCATATCTCTTCTACAACATTTTCTACAAGTTTTAAGTCTTTTGCTATTTCATTAACTGATGCTATTTCGTACTCAGCCAATTTCAGACATATTAACAATTTCAGTGGTGATCTTCTAATTTTTTCTAGATCCTTGGGAAAATCTATTTTCGGAGAAACTGATTTGTCTAGATTTTTTGGTATTTGGTTAATGACTTTTAATTCCTGAAGTCCTGTAAATATGTGTGTTTGTGTAGGTGATTGAATGTGCCTTTTTAGCTTTTCCACTTCATTTAAACTAAAGATCCTAACTGGAAGATGGTGGCCATTAAGGTATCTTTCAGCTGTTTCCTTATTTTTATCACTCATTAAAAGTATTACTTCCTTACCGCCTCTTTTTTTAGCCTCTCTTACTAATTCTAAAACCCTACCTAAAAACTCATACTTACTTTGTATCTTGTGTATTATTGTTATATGTTGCTCGTTAATTGTGGAAAGTATAAATGGATCATCATCAGGTATGCAAAGTTCATCAAGTAATCCTGTAAGTTTTTGTTCAATAGCGTTCTGGTTTACGTGCTTAAAATTTTTTGTATATATGTTCGAAAAATGTTTTATGTTGTTTTTTCTAATCTCACTGACTGATACTTTGGGTATGCTAAATTCTAATGTTCTGATTCGGTAAGGATATGGAAAATTGGGATGTAGGATGATAGCTTCTCTTTTCGGTAAAATTCTTAAATACTTTTCCTGATTTTCATTTAGATTCATATATTTAGCTACGATGTGCGAATCTGTTTGGGTTCTAAATGCAATTTTTACTAAAGTGTTTGCTAGAATGTGTTCACTTATTATTGGTCTTACTGCTGAGAATATTAATCCCTGACCAGTTGCTCTTTCAAGCATGATCATATCTTCTATGGGCGTTCCTTCTATCGTAGTTTTCTTAACTAACAATTGTGGTACAAGGAATTGTGCTTCTTCAACTACTATTAAATGTTTTAAGTCTTCTTGTAATCCTCTACGTAGCGCTGCATCGAAGAAGTATTTAACAAGAATATTCATAAGCAGTCTAGCATCATCTCTTGTTCCTTTAAGCCTAACCTTACTTAAATCTATAATTACTTTCTTATCCAATAAATTATCAAAATTGACATTAGGTGGGTTTGTGAAAATTTCCCCAAGAGGGGGTTTTGTTAACTTGTCTAACCTATTCTTTAAAGCTTCTATTGTTGCAGATACCGTGGGTATGTTTTTCTGCCATTTATCTTGAAGAACATCTAATTCCCTATAAAGACCCCTAAAATTTCTCTTCTTCGGATCAATGATAACCTTTGTTAATGCTTCTCTTAGCACTCTTTCCATTTGTAACGACAATTGTGTTTCATGGGCTTCGAACATAGATGAGTAAATTTCTCTTATTATTGAAAAAAGTTTATGTGCGTGTTCTTCAGGATCAGCACCCATAGGATCAAATAAATTAACATAAAGCGGGGCATAATCTGTTAAAGGTCTTAAAACAAGTATT
The DNA here is from genome assembly GCA_021158895.1 of Candidatus Odinarchaeota archaeon. GTDB lineage: Archaea > Asgardarchaeota > Baldrarchaeia > Baldrarchaeales > DXJG01 > DXJG01. The sequence goes on from JAGGSW010000129.1 coordinate 1,595, forward strand.
GGTTGATCAATGATCTTTATTAATCCTGCATATTCACCCTTCCAATCAAACACAACCCATCCAACGTCTGGTCTCAACTTAGATAGTTCATACAGTAGCTTTTGTATGCACCTTGTTTTTCCAAACCCAGTTTGTCCGATTACCGCCATATGCATAGTTAAATCTTTGGGAGTTATCCCGATATTGAAGATTTCTTTATCTAAGTACAAAACTTTTCCTAGGATCAAAGGTCCTGTGACTAATGATTTAGGTGGGATCTCGAAGGTAGCAGTTTCAACACTTGTTGCAGATGTTGGGAAAGGTTTTTCTGGTAAATGCAGATATGCTGCCAATCGAAAACTCGATGCTAGAGTCGTTTTACCACCTCTGAGTGGTAATTTAAAAATTATTCTTCCGATATTTTTCTGTACTTCACTAGCTTTCAAAACCCTGATTTTCACCGTTGATGTTTGACCACCATAGATATTAAGAAGTGCTGTTTTCAATTTTTGTGTTTCAATAAAAACTCTATCTTTTTCTTCGCCTAGAACTATAGCATACGCCTGTACCTTCCATTCTCCTGTTTTTTTGCTCATCTCTATTTTTTCTAAATATTCTTCTTCAATCTTAATAGCGTCATGTTTCGCTTTTAAATCAGTTTTTTCTTTACTTTTCTCCTTAAGTTCCTTATAGGCGGCTCTTATTCTATGTTCATCTATTTTTTTCCCTATTAACTGTTTTAATCCTCTACTTGGTCTTAATGTGAATATTATTGTTATTTTACTTTTCATTTCAATCAGACACTGGATTAAATTATCTGTCTGAGTTTTTTTGCTTAATGCCTTAATTTCAGGTATACCTGAAATTTCCAAAACAGTCAAGTATATCCTTCCGTCTTCGTTAGTAACTGCCAACATTTCTTTTTCTTTTTTCATTTCGTATATTTTTCCACCAACCGGGCTCCAAATGGCTTCTACGAGTTCCTTATCGTTTAAGTTTCTGAATTTAACTTCTCCGTAGACGGATTGAAAAGCCGAACATACTTTACTTCCCTCAACAATCGTTTCTGTCTCAGATGTATTCTTTCCCTCACAAACAACATAAAATCTGAGTTTTATAACCCCGTTTTTAGATGATATCTCAAAAGCAATGCAAGTTTTATCTGAGAGATTTCTGTTCAGCGACATCAAATAGGAGTATTGATAAATTTTCTTGTGGATATTCTCGAGGTGTTTTAAGTTCATTTCACGTCGTTGTTCTTCACTGATAATAACTCTTGGCATATTTACCACCTCATTACATGTTAGAATTATTTTACTTTTTCTTCGCCTAACAATTGCACATGGCCCTCTGATTTCCAACGTCTTTATATTATATGTCCTTAAGTCCCTAATAACTGTTAGAACTATGAGAATTATGATAATTGTCATAGATATGGACCAAAAATCAAAAACTGAAGCTAATTCTAAATTAAATTGTAAATTCAAGAGTTCAAATAATGAAAGAACTGTATTTCTTCTTATAAAAGAGTTGAGTAACATAATGAGGAGCATTGAAATGAAACTTAACATAAAAAAGACTTTTTTCCTTATATCAGTAGTGGTATCTTCTACTTCTCTTCTAGCCATAAATATTACCCTTAACTACGCTTTTATAGAGTTAAAAGTTTGAATGACATCATTAAGGCATGATCATTGATGGAAGCTTTAAGGTGGCTAAAAATTTAATTATTATCGCTAAAATAATGCCATAAAGAAGCAACCGTTTACCTCCATTTGGGTCAAAGCGGGAAAGCCACATAATGCAACCAACAATGATAGTTATAATTGCAGCAATGTTTCCAATGAAGATTAAAACTCTTAATACTTCTTCAAACCTATTCGCAATATATTCCATAAAGTATTGGGCATCTCTTTCAATTACCACATTTAACCCATTTATCTAGTTCGGATTAAAATATTTAAACCACAACATCAAAATAATTCCGTGATAGAATTATTCTATTAAAAGTAAGCGACGACCTAATTAATATTTACGAGAGGGTAACAGGAGACATCGTCTCCGTCGTTCCAATAACCATGCAAGATATAACTCCGTACATTGACAATATCCATCATATCAACAGCATAATGCAACCTTGGCTAATGACCAGCGCACCAGTCGTAGGTGTTGCAACTACAGCAAGATCTCCTGTTCCGCACCCTAGAACGGGAGCAAACTATGTCTTAGGATTAGAACAAGCAACTAGATTTTGCATAGAAGTAGTAAAGGAGTTTACTAGTAGAAACTGTAAGTTCTATGATGAGGAGGAATTCAAAAAACTCACAAAACTACACGGAGATATGAGCAAAATCTTCAGAAAAATCTAAAACTAATTTAAATGTAATAATCCGTTTACGATTTAAAGTAAATGTAAATTTATGGTAAAGTAGTTATCCTGTGTACTTGTAGCGTCCCGTTTTTCTGGCCCACTCAATAGTTTCTGGGTCTATTCGTTTCATTTCTGCTGGCTCTATCATAGATAGCAAGTCCCATGCTAGATCCAGAGTGTCATCAAATGTTCTATTTTCAAATTCGCCTTGATTTATAAATCGTCTTTCAAATTCATCCGCAAATTGTAGAAACTTTCTATCTCTTTCGGTCAAAGCTTCTTCACCCACTACTTCGACAAGTTCACGTAAGTCACAGCCTTCACTATAAGCGTAGTAAAGCTGATCGCTTACTTCTCTGTGGTCAAATCTTGTAAGGCCTTCGCCTATTCCTTCTTTCATTAGTCTAGAAAGACTGGGACGAGGATCTATTGGCGGATAGATACCCTTACGATGGAGAGCTCTATCAAGAATAAGCTGCCCTTCTGTTATATAACCACTAAGATCAACTACGGGATGCGTAATGTCGTCATGCGGCATTGTGAGGATCGGCATTTGAGTAATTGTCCCCTTTCGGCCATGAATTCTTCCTGCTCTTTCATATATCGTAGCAAGGTCAGTATAAAGATAGCCTGGATAACCACGACGCCCGGGTACCTCTTCTCTTGCTGCTGATATTTCTCGCAGTGCCTCTGCATAATTTGTGATATCTGTCAATATAACCAATATATGATAATCTTGGGTATATGCTAAATATTCCGCTGTCGTTAGGGCAATTCGTGGAGTTATAAGCCTCTCTATGGCCGGGTCGTTTGCCAGATTCAAAAACAATACTGTATGCTCTAATGCTCCAGTTTCTTTAAAGTTCTGATAGAAGTATGTTGCTTCTTCTTGGGTGATGCCCATAGCTGCAAATACTATAGCGAATTCTTCCTCTTTTCCAGGGACTGTTGCTTGTCTTGTTATTTGTGCTGCTATTCTATTGTGCGGTAATCCACTGCCCGAAAATAATGGCAGTTTTTGTCCTCTTACTAGTGTGTTCATACCATCTATTACCGACAAACCTGTTTGTATTGGTTCTCGAGGATATTCTCTTGCATAGGGATTTATGGGTGATCCGTGGATATCCCAGTAGTCTTCTGGTATTGGAGGTGGCTGATGATCTAACGGTCGACCTGATCCGTCAAGCACACGGCCCAGCAAATCTGTAGAGACTGGTAGTTTCAGTGTGGTTCCAGTGAATCTCACGGTGGTTTTAGATGTGTCTAATCCGTGAGTTCCTTCGAATACCTGAACTACGGCAAAGTTTTTTGTAACTTCTAATACAGTTCCACGACGTTTTTCACCATCTGGAGTTTCTACCTCTACTACTTCCCCGTAAGCCACATCTCTTATTTTTTCTATAAAGAGTAGAGGTCCTGCTACTTCTGTCACGGTTTTATACTCGATCTTTGTGTGAGGATCTTCAACTATTTGCTTTGCAAGGTTACGACTATGTTCTGACAAAGGGAATTCACCTCATAAATGTGTACATAATCCCGACGCCATCTAACTATGTATATGCATGCAGAATGTTCTTACCAATACCATAAATAAATATGTTTGGTTAACATGCATATGATGAATATTTTTCCTAGAATCCTTTTTATCCGAACGTCCCTTATATTGTGGTATTTAACCTATATTTTCTACATTCTCGATTAAATTTTGAAAACTATTAATAAGTTCTTCTCTTTTTGATCATTAGCTTTTATCACCCTTAAAATAAAATCAAAGTGAAACCCCTTTAATACAAAAGTAATGTGAAGTCGCAATTTTTCATCTTGCTTATGATCTTATTTTAATTTTTAAATTATACATCTCGCTTAACTTTCCGACCAAGTCGTAAATTACATCATTTTTAGGTGGCTTTAACCATTTTGGAGTATTCTCCGTGGGTCTAAAGAACTGTATTACCCAAAGAGGTGGGTCTATTTTCGATAATCTTTCAGCAATCTTATGTAGGTCCTCTAAAGTTATTATCGGTTCTACTACCGTTGTTCTTACCTCGAAGCTTATACATTGGTCCTTCAAAATATTTATTGTTTCCATCACCCTTTCATGAGCTTTCATTCCAGTTATATGCTGATATTTCTCTTGCGGAGCTTTGTAGTCGACTGCCACTTCTGCTATATCAAACTTTAGGAGTTTCCTTACTACTTGAGGCCTTGTACCATTAGTGTCTATTGCAATCTTTTTACCACATTCTTGAACAATCTTTGCAGCTTCTAATAATCCTTTTTCTTGTAACGTAGGTTCACCGCCAGTAAATTTTACTACTCCAATAGCCCAATTGTTTTTCACTCGATTCAGAAATTTTTTTCTAGTTAAAGGAATCTCTTGAGTAAACTGAGGATAATTTTGACAATATATACATCGCATATTACAATTTGACAGAAAGTAAAGAGAGCATGCATCAGTTCTGCAATCTATAAGGCTTAGAGGGATATATGAAAAAATTTTAAGTAAAAATTGTGTAGTCTTCATGCTTTACGCCTTAGAATGCTTAAGATAAATAGGTTTTATAATTTCCCCATCTAACGTATAGTGTATTCTCCTGAAGAATTCTGCTCTTTTCCCTTCATTCCAGAGATGAACTGGCCTATAGTAGCCTACTATTCTACTCCATACTTCAAGGGAGCTTACATGCCCGCACGTTGGACATTTTTCGACAATTCCATGCCATAGTCCACCACAATTTCTACAGGTCGTCACAGTTGGAGTAATGGTCAAATAAGCTATCTTTGTATTTGTAAGAACACGGCGAACAAAATTTTTAAGAGCCTCTATCTCTGGCTTTTCCCAAAGCCATATATGTGTTACACAGCCCCCTGTGAAATACGGGTGGAACTCCGCTTCTATCCTTATTCGTTCCTGTAGCGGAATTTCCGCATTATAGGGTACATGAGTGCTGTTTGTGTAGTAGTAAGCTCCTGGTTCTCCTTGAACACAAATATTTTCTGCACCAAACTCTTTGATGTCCAACATGGCTAAGCGATAACTTGTAGATTCTGCTGGTGTTTGCTCTAAATTGTATAGAACCCCGTCTTCTTCCTCAAATTCGTGAAGCTTGTCCAATATATGTCTCAATATTTTCTTTGTTAATCTTATACCATCCTGACTGTAAATTGGAACGTTTGCCAAGTTCATGAGACATTCATGCATGCCTACTATTCCTATGGTGTTGTAGTGGTTGTCATATGTTCCAAGGTATTCTCTTGTAATCGGAAGATCGAAAAACCTGCTTTCCAAGATTTCGTTGAGAAATCTTCTCTTAGTCATCAGTTGTTGCCTTGCTATTTCAAGGATTTTATCAAGTCTCACGAAAAAGTCATCCTCATCTTTTGCTAAATATCCTAGTCTCGGCAGGTTGATGGTTACTACTCCTATGCTTCCAGTTTCATCTGGAACTGTCCATATTCCACCTGCATGCCTACACAGCCTACCTACATCCGGAAGTAAACGACAACACATAGCAAACCTACTATTCGGATCAATATACCCATTCAAGTAATTTAAGAAGTAGAAGGAACCACGTAAAGCCGTCAACTCAAATATCTCATAAGTTAAATCTATATCTCCAATATTCCATTTACGTTCACTCCAATCAAAGTTCTTATCAACCCCTATTGTAGGTATGGGAAACGTAAACGGTCTATGCCTGCTGTCGCCCTCCTTTAACGTGTCAATTAGCCCGTATGTCGTTATCATCGCTTCTTCTATGTAATCCTCTAATGTACCATGCTCTTTCCCACCTATTATAGCTGGCCTTTCCTGCTTCCCTCCATTTACACTAAAGTTTAACGTCACATTTACAAAAGGGCTCTGAGAGCCAAAACGACTCGGGAAATTAAAGTTAAAAACAAGTCTTTGAATATTTTGTTCTACTTCTTTGGGACTCAACTTATCCATATGCACAAAGGGAGCTAAATATAGGTCAAAATCTCCAAAAGCTTGCGCACCCGCCCATTCTTGCTGGGAAGTACATATGAAATTTATTATATGATCTACAGCTGACGACATATGTTTCGCGGGAGATGCACAAATATTTGGAGTTATTAATCCCTTTCTAAAAAGTTTTTCCAAACTCCATCCAGCGCAATAAGCTATGAAACGCGCAAAAGGTAAGTCGTGGATGTGCAAGTCCCCCCTTAAGTGCGCTTCAACTTGTTCTTTCGGGTAACCTTTTGACGAAAATAGGGCATATCCTTTGAGAACTTCTTGGGCAACGAATCCAAACAATCCGCTAAATGTTTTAAACGTGTTTGCATTCTCTCTTACAAGCCAAGTCCTTTCAAGTAAGTATGAATCAACAAGATCTTCTATATTTATTGACGCTTTCCTCACAGAGCATCCTCTCCTTCACGACTCATTTTATCAAAAAAATTTGATAATTTAGTATACTTTTCTTGTATACCTTAGATGATTGTAAGACTTAAAAACCTTTCTACCTGCTTTAATCTTCCACTTATGCACAGTATATAGAAAATGCGCAGACTATTTTATTTGCTCTCTAAAAGTTCCTCAAGTTCCTTTCGCAAATCTCCGAATTTTGATAAGTCTCCATTCCAGTTCTCTAAAATATCTTCATAACGCGTCTCAATCTTTTTTATGGCTTTTGCTATTTTATTTCTCATTTCTTCGGTTAATAAAGTTGTAAATACAGCCATTATAATTTTTTTCCCTCTTTCAAATATAATTTCTCCATCACCATAGTCTATTCTCTTTAAACCACTTTTAGTCTGTGTTATTTCTCTTATTAATGTTGAAATTCCCACTAGAGCTCCTGAAACAAGCAGTGGATCAGATGGCATATTATCAAGAATGTGAAAATAAATCGGGGTTCCATCTTCATATATTAAATACACACTTCTAATTTTTGGTTCACAAAATGTGGTTATGGCTTTCCTTGCTCGTTTTTCTCGTAAAGACGTCTTAAGAACTGTAGTATCTTTTAGTATTCTTACCCAAGTTAGCACCTTTTCCGCCCTATCACATAATTGTTCTTTTAATTTTTCATTGATGTCTTCTCTCTTAGCTATATTTGTAAGAATTTCTGCAGCTTCTAAAGCTTCTCTGGCAGCTTTTCTATATTCCTTTTGTCTCTCTAATCTTTTTGCTTCTCTTATTTTATGTTTAACTTTTAAAAGTTCTTCCTTTATGGATTGCATTTTATTTTCTTTTCTCCTCTCTTCTACTTTTGAACTTTCTAATCGAACTTTCCAATCTAACTAGTGCTTGCATAAGTGCAGTTCTTGCATCCCACGCCTTTGAGGAACTCTCGAAGGTTTTGCCTGGTATCGATAACTGTGTTTGAATAGAGTACAAAGTTGGCCCCTCACTTTTTTGATGAAGGACCTGTACACTTATTTTTAGGTAGTTAATCTTATCAAGTAGTTTGTTGTACTTTTCTGCTCGTCTGGCAATAAGATCATTTACCTCAATCTTTTCCTCGTCCGTAAGAAACTCGAGACCTTTAACCTGTACTATATACTTATACAAATTAACAACACCCCAACTACTAATACTGTATCTTTATTACCCATATCTTTACCGTTAAAATTTGATGTTATGATAGTTCATATCAAATGTTGAAGTAAGGAAATTACGCTATATGCGAAGAGAAAAGCTAAAACCGCCATCATCACCTGCAACTTTATATTTTTATCGACAGTTACCTTACAGTTTGTAAACGTCATAATAATGACAGCCATTAGTAAGAGCACCGCAATTGATAGGTTGTCTATCGGGGAAGTTGAAAGCTTACCAAAAACAAATGCTGAGGAGTAAATTACTATCGGAATTAATGACGCTACGAAACCTAGCAGTAAAGCTGAAGCTAAGGTAATTATCTTTGCCTTTAACCGCTGTGCATTTATTAGAGTTTCTCTCTTTCTCTCAAGCACTGCTTTTTCTCTTAATTTTGCTGCAATCCTAAAAACTTTCTCCCCTGCATCTTTTGAACTCTTCTCTATCATTTTATTAACGGTTTTTAGTGAAATTATAGCAAAGGGATGCTTAAAGCCCGTCACAAGGTCTTCCCATGCAACCCTTAATGAGACTAAGTCAGAATAAATTCTCTTAATGATTCTCTTTAATTTTTCTTTTGTTTTCTCCGAGACGACTTCAACAGTTTTTGTTAAAGCCTTCTCCGGGGAGTAACCAAGTCTAAGGAACTTACCATAAACTTCTAAAAGTTCGGCACATTCTTCTAGCTCACTTAACTTATTTCCTGCCATAATTGTTTCTTCTAATATGGATATTCGGTAATCTTTGCTTGAAAATACGTGAAAAAGCAGTTGGATTAATGGAACAGTAAAAATAAGCCAGGAATAATCCCAAAATACATAAATCATAGTTAATAAGAGTGGCAAAAAAGTAGAAATAATTATAGTCAATAGAATTTTTACTTCTATTTCTCTATTTGTTTTTTCATAATCATTTTCTGCTTCCTGAAAGTATTTTCCGATATCGGTTGCTTTTTTGTCGGCGTTTAGGATGGTTAACAGAGCGGTTCTAAGATCATTTGAAGGCTGTATAGACGCATAATGCAATAATTGTTTTTCCGGTTTTTGCCCTAAAGAAATTTTATCCAAAATTTCTTTGAAATTCTGAGAGATTATCGGGTATTTTGAACGAGAAATATTTTGAATAGCTTCGAATACTGAACCTACCTCTAGATTTAGTGAAAATTCGTAAAATACGAGGGGAGCTAAACTAGCTAGAATACTTCTTTCAAGTTCATATGTTGAAGTGATAGAGTTCTTAACCAAAACAAATACAATACAAAATACAATAATGGAAAGTACGGTTGCCAGCAAAAGATTCTTCTTTACCAAGAGTAAAAAGGAAATAATCCCAAAAGGCAAACCAAATATCAGGGCAGTAGCTATTAAAGCTTCTAAAGAAAAGCCAAAACGCATTTTTAAATATTTTGATAACTTTTCATCGTGGTTTCCAAATAACTTCCTTTCAATTTCCAATAGAAAGCTAAGTTTCTCAACCTTTGTTGCAATGTACTTAATTAAACTCTTCACTTTTCTCATCTCTTGACACACTAAATGATTATAGTTTCACTGGAGGATTTCCACCTACGTATCACTATGAAAATTCCTAAAAGACAAAATGTGCAAAAAAATTTCAAAACATCTTTATTCTCTAGAAAGAAAATGACAGACCTAGGTGTTATTATTTTAATTTGTACAGAATATTCAGATGCCATGTAAAATTCTGAACCATTATACTTGAGTGAAACAACAATTATCGAAGCATCAGATGGTGCTTCAAATTTAACTAACGCCCTTCCATATTTATTTGTCTCTAGTATGGCTAACAGAGAGTTGTTAAGATATATTATAACTTTCTCATAACCTATTGACTTTCCCTCTATCGTCTGTAGCTTAATTTCACCCGTTACAATTTCACCAGCCTTCACTTGCTTAGACACATTTAAAGTCAACTTGGTAGGTATTTTCTCAACAACGGTGTAAACTATGTATTTTTCAACGCGTAAAAAATACTTTTCTAGGTTTCCAAAATACACCACTTTTATTATTAATTGTCCAAAAGCGGCGTTACTCGGAACGGTATATATAAATTTAGCTTTTCCAAACTGATCTGTAGTCACATTTCCTATGCACATATGATTTATAACATCATATATACACACAAATTGATTTTGAAGCGGGCGGCTTTCTAACGAGCTAAGATGGATCAATACGGAGATTTGCATATTTCTTGTAACTAATGTAATGTTATTTTCCTTCTCGATAATGAGGAGTGGACGTTCAAAAACTATTAATGGAATTCTGAGCATAGTTGGGTTGTAGAATTCATCACCTGAAAAAACAACCGTAATGTTTTTACATCCTCTCTTCTGGTACACAAACCATTGTATAGTGGCATGACCATTTTCATCCGTAAGAACAGTTGTCAATAAATTATTTTGGTCATCGAAAACTGTTAGTTTCTTAGATGGTATGGGCTGATCGTAATCATCAACTAGAGTTACGTTTACTCTAGCAATTTGACCGTAAATCACGGTAGCATTCTTAAGATTAAAACAAATAGTTGCATTACTTTTCACTATAAGTGTAACATTTTCTTCGACATATTCATATCTTGGTGACCCAATAAATAAAACAGTGTACACATATTTTCCTGGCTTTATGGAATTCGCTACATGAAAAGTGGCTTCAAAAAATCCTGATGTATTTGTCCAGGTTAGTGAAATATTCCTCTCTCCAGCTTTGACATATATTGCAGCATTTATTAAAGGATTTTCTTCTTCATCAACTAATTTTCCTAGTATTGTTACGCTTTGGTTCCTGTAAACTGTATTGGGCTCTACCCTTAAAATGGTCATATCAGTCCTTATCTTCTTGATATAAAGTGTTATGGAACACTCGCTTTTTTCATAATATTGATAGGGACTAGCTTGTATGAGCAATTTAATTTGATTTGTAGATATTTTTTCGGGAAGTTGATACTTAAGTACTGTTTCTCCGTTTTCATTAGTGTATTCTTGGTCAACTATTTTGCCCCTCTCCTCTATCAATGAGACATTAATTACTCCAACAGGCTGCCCAATATCATCAACAACTGTAACATTGACAATAACTTCGTCTCCTGGAGCTACTACGTAATCATTAGGATCCAGCGTTGCATCAGCGACTATTGCTGAAATATAAGTTTTTGATTTTAACACTAATTGAAAAACCTGGTAAGAAGGCTTTAAATTCTTTTCTGGGTCTCCTTGGAATGTCGCATTTAATGTAATTGGACCTAGAGTATAGTTTTTAGGTATTGACCATAATATTTTCGCGTTTCCATTCTCATCCGTTACGGCGTACCCTAAATATATATCGTGAGTTTCATCGTAGAAATATATTGTTTCATTTGGAACGGGGTTTCCTAAATCATCGTTTAAAACTGCAGAAAGTATAATTGTTTGCCCTCTATAAGCAGTCGTTATTTCCTGTCCATGAACTTCAGATGTAGAGAGCAAATTAATGCAAATAAACATAACTAGAATAGCTAAGGAACCAATAATAAGGGTCTTTTTCATTTTTACCCATTTTTATTAATTTTATCCTAAAATTTAAACTCCAATGTAGTATGTGTCAACTTACACACATTTTAGACACATTTATCTATACAAAGCTATATGATGTTAACAACACTGACAACCTTAAGAGGGGTGCAAATTGAATCTTTCTACTGTAAAGATTACTAAATTGCTGCACGTAACTTCAATAGCGTTTCTTGCGATTTTTATTTCAAGTGCCATATATATCGTGTTTAAAGGGCTTGATTCTCTCTCGTCCGCAACGTTTCTCATATTTATTTACCTCTTTGGCATAACCTTAGGTACTGCTGGAAAAGTTAAAGAACAACAGGAAAATATAGACAAAATATTATTAGAATGGTTTATTGCCTGCATGGTCGGAATTATTCTCCTCGTAATGGTTCTTCTTTTTTCGTAAAATCACAGCATGGCTAACAGTAAACTTAAAATTAATAAAAACAATTTGAAAAATAAAGACATATCCTGCAATGGGTCATACTATTAACGAAATTTAAATTTACGGGGTGATAATGGAATGGCATCCGAGATCATACGAGGAGTTCCGCCAACTAGAAACTTAGGGTGTGGAAACT
>JAGGSW010000095.1 GCA_021158895.1 Candidatus Odinarchaeota archaeon
ATTTTTACCTATTTGCCTTGTACAATTTAATTTCATCTAAAACATCTCTGAACAAGTCATCTTCAAGTTTAATTATCTGATATAGGTTTAATACTTCAGCTAACTTTCTAGCAAGTATATGGTAACATATTTGCCTTTTTTTCCTAGTAACCACATTAAAATAGAAATCATCGCAACTGCAGTAAAAATCTGGTATAACTAGATATTTTCTGGTTTTACCTATGACAATCCATAAAGACTTCTCACTAGGCTTAAACACGTATTTTTTAACACGTTTTTCTTCAATAGCTTTAATTGCTCGCCAAAATAATTCACCATATTTTAAAACAAACTTTTCTAATAAATCTTCAGATAAAACTCCCTTTTCCTTAAGTTCCTTAAAAAGTGAATTCTCTTTCCACACTCTTACAGCACTCCCAGAAACTGCATCACAACTTATAATTCAATTTTCACATAATAAGTAGTGAAATGGTAAAAATAAGAATTATTCCAAATCTTCCAGCTCTTCAAATACAATTAAAAAATGAAAAAATACTTTGCATAGCAGATTTACACATAGGATTTGAAAAAGAACTAGAAAAATCAGGAATCAAAATACCACCTCAAACACCTAGCATCTTAAAATCCATCCAACAACTGTTGGAAAAAATAAATCCATCAAAATTAATTATACTTGGAGATGTAAAGCACGAAATTACAGCTCCCCGATACCAAGAAGTTATCGATGTATACGACTTTCTTGTGGCCCTTTCCAAGAAGGTACAAACAGAGATAGTGCCAGGGAATCACGACGGGCAAATAGATGCTATAGTTCCACCTGAAGTAAAAGTACATCCACCCAGAGGCATCGTTATAAAAGAAGAAAAGGAAGTTATCGGTCTTATACATGGTCATGCGTGGCCAGATGTAAAACTTCTAGGAGCGCACTACTTAATTATGGCTCACATACACCCATTAATCCAGTTAACTACTGGGACAGGATTTAAGGTAACATATCCAATATGGATTAAAGCAACCTGGAATGCAAATTGTATAGCAAGAGCTTATTTAAAGTACGTTAAAATAAAAACAACAGAGAATCCTGTTCAGCAAATCAAAGAATTGTTTGGAGTAGAGGTTTCAGAGACAAAAATCATAATTATGCCAGCATACAACAAAATGTTAGGAGGAATTCCAATAAACACTACACAAAAACTACTTGGTCCCCTACTTAAAACAAACTGTGTATTTCCTTCAAATATGGAAATATACCTATTAGACGGGACATATCTTGGAAAATTAGCTTCATTAAAAAACGAATGAATATCAATATGCCTTATTTTGTTAATAACATGGTTCAAAACTTTATAAACATATAAATCGCCTAAAAAGTTCTGTGCGGCAAAACACTTAATGACAAATAACTTGTTCATACTTATGTTACGTAACAGTTAAATCACATTAACCTACTGATATTAGGGCTTTTAACTTCCATGAGGGATAAGCATGAAAACCGATGTAGTAATAGTGGGAGCAGGACCTGCAGGCATGTTCGCAGCTCACGAATTAGCGACAAAATCAAATCTAAAAATCACGGTAATCGACTGGGGGCCCGATGTACCAAAAAGAAAATGTCCAGTCATAATGTACTCTTACTGTAGTAAATGTAAACCATGTAAAATAATGTGTGGTGTAGGTGGAGCTGGAACACTTTCAAGCGGTCTTTTGAATCTCAGACCCGATATCGGAGGTAATCTCAAAGAGTTTGTGAGTGAGAACGAAGCGTGGAAACTTATAAAAGAAGTAGATGAAGTATTTGTAAAATACGGGGCTCCCCAAGAGATATATAGAGCAAACACCGACCAAGTAGAAAGCCTCATGAGAAAAGCTGCAGCCGTGGGAATAGAGTTCGTTCCCATACCGCAAAGACATATAGGTACAGACAACGCTCCAAAAGTAATTACAAAATTCAAAAAGGCGTTAGAACAAGCTGGTGTAAAATTCATACTCGAAACAAAAGTTACAAAAATTAATAAAAGTGAAGTAGAGCTTGAAAACGGACAAAAAATACAAGCAAAATATATAATTGTAGCTCCAGGAAGAATCGGGGCTAAATGGCTTCAAGAGCAAGCAAAAAAGCTCAGAATAAAAACACATCCTCAACCAATAGATGTAGGAGTGAGAGTGGAAGTTCCAGCGGTCGTAATGGAACCAATAATAAAAATAGCTAGGGATCCAAAATTCCGAGTTTACACGAAAACCTTTGACGACCTTACACGCGTGTTTTGCGTTAATTATCAAGGTTTTGTCGTTCAAGAAGTTTACGGGGACATTATTGGGGTCAATGGGCACACTCTACTAAAACAGAAATCTGGAAACGCAAACTTTGCCTTTCTAGTTCGGGTTGAACTAACCGAGCCACTTGAAGACACAACCGCGTACGGTTATTCCGTAGCTAAACTAGCAACCACCATAGGTGGAGGAAAACCTATCCTTCAAAGATTAGGGGATCTAAAAAAGGGTAGACGGTCCACGTGGTCGCGGATTGATCGGAGCAACGTAAAGCCAACATTAAGAGATGTAACGCCCGGTGATGTAGCTATGGCTTTACCTCACAGAATCGTCACCGATATTCTAGAGGGGCTTGAAAAACTTGACCATGTAATACCTGGGGTTGCCAGCTCGTCCACGCTCATTTACGCTCCAGAGATCAAATTTTACGCTAACAGAATTGAAGTTAACAAAAATCTTGAAACCAGCGTAGAAAACATTTTTGTTGCAGGGGATGGTGCGGGGCTTTCCAGGGGAATAGTTGTGGCAGCAGCAACCGGAATTCTAGCTGCAAGAGGAGTACTGAAAAAAGAAGGAGTAATGTAAAACAAGAAAAACTTTCATTTTTCCTAAAAACAAAGAGATTCTACACAGCTCGATACAAAAAGGATTCCTTTCCTCGCTAAAAGCTTAAATGCTATCCAACAGAAATAAATTTAGGTCAGATCTATCATGTAATTTCGATAGTTTCCATGTTCATATCAAGTAAAACACTTAAGCAATCAGTTAAATATGCTACATATTATTTACCTAGAGCAAACATAACAATAGTAGGGGGCCGTGGTCTAGAGCTTGATAGCTCACTTCTATCGAGCGGAGAACTTGGTATGATGGCGGCTTCGGGAGCCGCTGGTCCCGGGTTCAAATCCCGGCGGCCCCACCAAACTATACTTCAACACCTGATGTCGATAAATGTGTTAATGCCATTTTAAATTGAATTTAAATCGTAAAGCTCTATATAACTAGTAAAGTGGTAATTGTCAAATATTAAGCTCATGTTTCCGCGAAAATTGTCCGAGAACAGCGATAACTTGAAAAATTAATAGCCGAAATTTGCAATGAAAGTTTTTATCACATCATTATCATTTTCGACAGACGCCTTAATAATCGAAAAACTTATGTGACTGGCAGCATTTAACTTCAAACATGAGTATTTCTAATATTGTTAAGGAAAGACTTGCAAGAAGGATTGCTGGGGAAATATCTCTTTCAGACGACCCCGGCAAGACAATGCGCAAGTGGAGAGAAATGTTTCATATCCCACAGGTTATCCTAGCAGAGAAACTCGGCGTTTCTCCTTCAGTTATAAGTGATTATGAAAGCGGAAGACGAAAGTCTCCTGGTGCTAAAACTGTTAAACGATTCGTCGATGTTCTTTTAACGATCGATGAAGAAAATGGTGGCCAGATTATTTCAGCATTTGGACGGCTAATGGGCGTAGAAATTCCAACGGATATTATTCTTGACATCAGAGATTTTCCCTCTTCGATTGTAATTGCTCACTTCTGTAAGATGATAGATGCTGAACCTGTTGCATGCAAAGAACTATCTGAACAAGAAATCTACGGATATACGGTCATTGACGGTGGACTTGCGATGAGGGAGCTTTCCGGTGAAGCTTTTGACAAACTTTTTAAAGCATCTACCCAACGGGCATTAATATTTACCAATATAAGTACGGGCAGGCTTCCCCTAATCGCCATGAGGAGTAGTCAGGGAAAACCGAGTTTAATAACCTTGCATGGTGTTAAGAAAATAGACCCGATAGTCATTGAATTAGCACGGAAGGAAAGAATCCTTCTCGCTGTATCTCATATTGAAGACATTGAAACGCTTATCCAAAAACTAAGAAAATTAAGTTTCGATCATGTGTAGTTTGTGTAGGTATAAAAACTGCGATTCGTTTGCTATTCCCTTAACTTCTTTACCAGATAAGGCAATGGTTTTTTGAATATGGTGAATATCACTATTAATGTAGTTTAACGTCGGTGGTGATTAATATGAGCGAGAAATTTGATTTTTCATTCCGGGTGTTATCGGCTATATCTGGTCCATTAAGGGTTGAGATCCTCAAGCTTCTCAGCAGAAGAAAATTTCTTTCTTTTACCGAAATGATGTATGAGCTCGGTATGACCCCGAAAACGGATGCAGGTAAATTTGCATATCATTTAAATCAGCTTAGAGAAGCTAATCTTGTTTTATCTGATGAAAAAACCGGCAAATATTTTTTATCTCCACTGGGAGAGAGAGTAGTTGATTTTCTATGGCTTTTAGAAGATTTCGGACGTAGAGAATTCGGAGAAATATTTGTTAGAACATCAAAACTAAAAATAGAGCGATTTGATAGAAGTAAAATAGCTGAAGCGCTAAAAAGGGAAGCAGAAGTACCTCAAGACTTAGCAGAAGAAATAGCAAGAGAAGCTGAAGAAAGATTATTTAAGTTAAAAGTAAAATATTTGACAGCACCATTAATAAGAGAATTCGTAAATGCTATCTTACTGGAAAAGGGATTCGAGGAGTATCGACATTCATTAACCCGTTTAGGGCTTCCGGTATATGATGTTTCCCAACTTATAAAGACTGCCGGCGAAAAAACGCTATTCCCAAATCCAGAATTGGCTAGAGGACTTGCGGGGGACTCTGTATTTGAGCAATACCTTCTACTAAAGGTATTACCAAGAAAAATAGCGGACGCGCATTTATCTGGAAAAATACATATTCCTCGGGCAAATTATTGGATATTAAAACCCTATGGTATTCAACATAACCTCGCATTTCTCTTAAATGAAAAATTATCCTTAAATGACGCTGGAAGTATTTTTAATCCTTTGATTCCACCCGAAAATGTCAACGATGTTCCACTATATTTGTATAATCTTCTTACATTATTTGACACGCATTTTTCTTCGGCTCAATCGATTGATTTCTTTAATATTTTTCTGGCTCCATTTTTTAAATCCATAAATCACGAGAAAATTAAAAACATTTTAAAAAAGATTATAGAACTTTTGAACATGGTAGAAAGAAAAACTACGATTACATTTAATTTAGAATTTTCTATTCCAAAATTTTTAGAAAGTGAACCGGCTATAGGTTTTAAAGGAAAAGAAGATGGTACTTATGGTGAATATGAAAATGAATCGAGAAGCATCTTAAGAGCATTAATAGAGATTTTTAAGGAAAAAAGCAGTAATAACCTGCCTTATATTCAGCCGCAACTTATCTTTAAGATCCGTGAAGTAGATAAATATATGGAGGAGATCGACAAGATATTAGAGCTTTCTTTAGAAACAGGGCAGCCTCTTTTTGCCAACTTGACATTAGATTGGCAACTACCTAACACTAACTATAGCGCAACAATTCACAGGCTTGGCACTAGTTTTAGAGGGGATTGGAAAACCGATACCATTGGAACGGGATACATGGATTGGATAGCCATAAACATGGTTAGAATCGCCATTACGGCAAAAGGAGATGATAATAGGTTCTTTGAGAAACTTGAAGACGCAATAAATTGTGCAGTACAAGCTTTTCTAATTAAAAGAGAAGAAATTCGCAAAAGAGTTTCATTAAACAGACTATTACCGTTATTAAACCTTAAAATCGACGGATCTCCGTACTTTATGGAAGAAACTGCATCTTACTCAATATGCTATACTGGTCTGCCCGAAGCAATTCAAATTCACACGTCATCCCACCTCAGCGAAGAAGATGCAATTGATTTCTTAACAAAAGTACTGAAAAATTCTTATGAATTGGTCAAAAAAATAGCAGAGGAGAAAAATCTTAGACTTAATGTTATGGAAACACCTAGCATAGGTCCTTCGTTTAGGTTTTTAAAATTAGATAGTTCAATTTTCCGAGATTATAAATATATAATACCGCCTTTATATTCTACTGGTATAATTCCAATAAAAAGTGATCTCTCTGTTTCTGAGAAGGCAAAATTAGTGGGTAAAGTTAATGTCTACTTAAAAGGTGGACAAATACTCAACATCGACTTAGATGAAGAATTAAAAAATCCCAGTCTTAGTGAAATTAGAAAACTTACAGGCACAATTTTAGCTAGTAATGTGGGGCTTTTCGCTTATACGAGAAGTCTAACGTATTGTTTAAATTGCAAAAACCTATTTAAGGGAATCTTAAATATCTGCCCGGTATGCAACCAAGACACTGAAAAAATAGCGTATAATACAAGACTAACTGGAACTTACATGTTCATCCATGCAAGAAAAGTTGAGCAAGATATCCTAGATTTCTTAACTAGAAGTAAGTTAATGAAATGGTCATAAATTATTGTTTAAACTGGGAACCTTGCTTTAGATGAACTAGCCACGTTATTATTCTTCTACTGCTCCCAGAACCAGCGCTAAAAGTGCCATTCTAAGAAGAAGACCGTAATATGTCTGTTTAAAGTACCTAGCATATGGTGTATGATCAACTGCAAAATCAATTTCCTCTACTCTTGGAAGTGGATGAAGTATGATGAGACCTTCCTTTGCTTCCTTAAGAGTTTCTAATGTAATTTTATAGGAGCCTCGCACCTTTTCATACTCTGCCGGATCAGAAAACCGCTCTTTTTGGATCCTAGTTACATAAAGTACATCAACATCCGAAATAACATCCTTTACTTTTGTATATTCATGATAAGTTATGTTTCTCTCTTTCAAGTCATGTAAAACGCTTTCTCTCATTTTTAACGGTTCCGGTGAAACAAAATATAAATCCACGTCATACAGAGAGAGAGCGTACGCAAGAGAATGAACAGTTCTTCCATATTTCAAATCGCCAACTAATGCTATTTTTAGACCATCTATTCGTCCTTTTTCACTTTTAATTGTCAGTAAATCTAGAAGCGCCTGCGTTGGATGTTCCTCAGCGCCACTACCAGCATTAATAACGGGTACAGTGGCTACTTCAGCGGCAAATTTAGCCGCACCTTCTAACGGGTGTCTGAGAACAATGACATCACAATAGTTTTCTACAACACGTATCGTATCGTTAAGATTTTCTCCTTTTGCTACGCTTGAGCCTTCTGCACTAGAGAAACCTATACATTCTCCTCCAAGTTTCTTCATAGCAGCCTCAAATGAAAGTCTAGTTCTAGTTGACGGTTCGAAGAAGAGAGTTGCCATTATTTTCCCCTTGAGTAAGTCGCTCCCCCTTTTGACGTGCTTTTCCATCTCCTCGGAAACTTTAAGAATATAGTCGATTTCCTCACGTGTAAAGTCTTTAATGGATACTATATCACGACCCTTAAATTTCATTTAACCACCACTGCTACATTTCTAAGGAAATTATTATTAACTTTTTTACCAACAATCTTGTGTAAAGGAGGTAAATAAATGAACGAGTCAGAACTTCGAGTACAAAAAATAAAGGACGGAACAGTAATAGATCATATCACACAGGGCAATGCGCTCAACGTATTAAGAATTCTGGGAATAACTGGGAAGGAGGGAAACATAGTTAGTATAGTTATGAATGTTCCAAGCAGAAAGCTAGGTAAAAAAGATATTGTAAAAATTGAAGGCAGAGAACTTAATCCAAGAGAAGTTAACATGATTGCATTAATAGCACCAAAAGCGACAATTAATATCATAAGAGATTACCAAGTAATTGAGAAAAGAAAAGTTAAACTCCCAAAAGTTATAAAGGGAATAGTGAAATGTATCAACCCCATGTGTGTATCAAACAACCCTAGAGAGCCTATAGAGCCAGTATTCACAGTAATAGATGAACATCCCATAAGGTTACGTTGTCAATATTGTGGAATGGTTATGACGCACGAAGATATTGAAAAGCAATTTTAAATTAAGTTTATAAACCTCATATGTAAAATATTCCCGCCGTAAAAAGAGATGGTGAAAATGGAAATAGCGGTTATAGCGGACCAAGACACTGCTATTGGATTTAAATTAGCGGGCGTTGGACTAATTTATCCTGTTACATCAGTAGAAGAGGCTCGAAGAACATTAGAAAGATTATCAAAGCGAGACGACATAGGGACAATAATAATAACTGAGAGAATAGCTGACGGTTTAAGAGATATTATAAAGGAACTTTATAAGAAAACATCACTAATTATTGTAGAAATTCCAGACAAGCATGGGCCAATAGAAAGAGAAGTAGATCCAATTCGTGAATTAATAAGAACAACACTAGGAGTGGAAATTAAGTTTAAGAAAGCCAAAGAATAAAACTTAGAATTAAAATATCTAATGGGTGTTTAGAATGGAAAAAGTAGGTGTTATATCGAGAATTGCTGGACCACTTGTAGAAGCAGAGGGCTTAACAGGAGTAAAAATGTATGAGGTTTGTCGAGTAGGTAATGAGGAGTTAATAGGAGAAGTCATAAGAGTAATTGGAGATAAAGCTTACATACAAGTATATGAGGAAACTTCGGGAATAAAACCTGGAGAAAAAGTTATAGCAACGGGGTCCCCGTTATCCGTTGAACTTGGACCAGGATTAATAGGTCAAATATTTGATGGAATCCAACGACCACTACCAAAAATTAAAGAGGAAACTGGAGATTTTATAAGAAGAGGAGTAAAAACAGAAGCATTACCAAGAGATAAAAAGTGGCACTTCAAACCGCAGATAAAGCCCGGGGAAAAGGTAGTTGAAGGAGACATAATAGGTGAAGTACCTGAAACAACACTAGTGACACATAAAGTAATGGTTCCGATTGGAATCAGTGGAGAACTTACATGGATAGCACCAGAAGGAGAATATGCAGTAGAGGAAGTAATAGCAAAAGTAAAAACGCCTTTAGGCGAAGAAAAGGAAATAACAATGTTACAAAGATGGCCTGTTAGAAGAGCAAGACCAATAAAAAATAAACTACCAACCGAAGTACCATTAATAACCGGGCAAAGAATAATAGACACCTTATTCCCACAAGCAAAAGGAGGAACAGCAGCAATACCAGGAGGCTTCGGCACCGGTAAAACAGTTATGCTACATCAGCTCGCTAAATGGGCAGACACCGACATTATAGTTTACATTGGATGCGGTGAAAGAGGAAATGAAATGACAGAAGTATTAGAAGACTTTCCAAAACTGAAAGACCCGAGAACAGGAGAACCGCTAATGAACAGAACCATACTCATAGCAAACACAAGTAACATGCCTGTCGCAGCACGCGAAGCATCAATATACACTGGAATAACCCTTGCCGAATATTATAGAGACATGGGGTACGATGTAGCTTTAATGGCAGATTCTACATCAAGATGGGCAGAAGCATTAAGAGAAATATCAGGTAGACTTGAAGAAATGCCTGGAGAAGAAGGATACCCAGCATACCTAGCATCTAGGTTAGCCGAATTCTACGAAAGAGCTGGAAGAGCGGAAACGATTGGATCAAAGCCAAGAATAGGATCAGTTACTGTTTGTGGCGCAGTGTCTCCACCTGGTGGAGACTTTTCCGAACCAGTAACCGTAAACACTCTTAGAATTGTTAAAGTTTTCTGGGCTTTAGACAAGGACTTGGCTTCTAGAAGGCACTTTCCAGCAATTAACTGGTTAACTAGTTACTCATTATACCTAGAAAATCTAGAGGAATGGTATAAGAAACACATTGCCGAGGATTGGATAGAACTTAGAAGAACTGCTATGTGGCTTCTACAAAGGGAAGAAGAGCTCAGAGAAATTGTTCAACTTGTGGGTCCAGATGCACTACCCGAAAGCGAAAGGGTTATCCTTGAAGCGGCAAGAATGATAAGGGAAGACTATCTTCAGCAAAGCGCTCTGCATCCAATAGACACATATTGTCCCTTAGATAAGGCCTACAGAATGCTGAAAATGATCATAAGATTCTATGAAAGGGCGAAAGAAGTGATTGATCGAGGAGTACCCATGGAGAAAGTTATGAGCTTACCTGTTCGTGAAAGAATAGCAAGATTAAAAATAGTACCATTAGACCAGGTAAATGAGGTCTTCAGTAAGGTGGAGGAGCAATTAGAAAAGGAATTTGACGAGCTTCTACAATTAGTACCAGCTTAAGCATCAATAATTTTGAATATTTCTTCTCTTCCATTTTCATCTAACTTAATTTCAATATTAACTTTGAAAGTTTCTTTAATTTTACTACAAAGTGTAAAATGTGCGTGCAAAGCCATGGAAATAAGATCAGTAGCAAAATTTTACAATGAAGTATCAAATCTTTATGATGGGCCGGATGATCTGTTCGACCAACATATGTATAAAGAGTATGAAAAGGAAATAAATTCTTTCAATTTCTCTAATAAAATCGTTTTAGACGTTGGAACAGGAACCGGTTGGCCAGCACTAGAAATATCCAGACAGAAAAATTCTAGAATAATTGGTCTTGATGTCTCTCCAGGAATGATCAAAATTGCAAAAGACAAAAAGAAGAGAAACAACATTAGAAATGTAGACTTTGTCCTAGCATCCGCAGAGAATTTACCTTTCAGATGTAAAATTTTTGATGCGGTAACATGTCTGGGCGGAGTTTTAAATCACGTTTTACACTTTAATAGAGCAATTAGCCAAATTAACCAAATTTTGAGAAAAAGGGGTATTTTTGTCTTTGAATTTGACAACTGGAAAAGTTTCGAAACTTTATGGCGGATACTCGGATTCTATGGGATCAAAGAGCAGAAAGCTGCACTCATAGAAATCATGAGGAAGGGAAGAATAAAAAAACTTGATTTTCCATATATGGATACTGAAGGACTCAAATGGATTACCAATTACTATTTTGATAAAAATTTTGTAGAAGAAATATTATCAAAAAAAGGATTTAAAATATTAAAAGCCAGAGGAATACATGTGCTGATACCACTTCTCCCACCACCAATAATTAGAAAGGTAGAAAAATTATCTGCACTTTACCTAAAAATTTTGAATATATTTGAAAAAAAGTTCAGTAGACATCCATTTTTTCTAAACTTGGGGATTTCAATAATAATAGTGGCGAGGCTGATCAAGTAAAGTTGTATTTCTGCAAATTTAATCGCGTTTTCCTATAACGAAAATATAAGCCTTTAATCCTCCATGATACACTTCTCGTTCATGGTAGATTTGCAACTTGGATTTATCGACGGCAAGTTTGATAGTTTTCTTTTTAGGAGTTATAATACATATAACTCCGTTGTTAGCAAGTATTTTTGAAGCGGATGAAAAAAATTTATCATAAAGTTGAGGTATTTCCTTTCGTCTTTCCCCTCTTAATTGACGTATGCCATAAGGAGGATTACAAATGATCTTATCTACGTCTATATTGAAAATCCTATCTAATTTAGTAGCATCTCCAACAATAAAAGTAATTTTTCCGCTTACCCCTGCACAAACAGCGTTAAGATAAGCGCCTTTAATATTTTGAGCAAATACATCAATTCCGAAAAGTCTTAATTTCTTATAAACACATGCAGCCTCGATGAGTATACTGCCTCCGCCGCAGAAAGGATCCAATAAAATTTCTTTTTCTTTAACATCAGCGATTTTGATCATGGCATAAGCAATGGTCGGCCTTAGAGCAGCTGGATGGTCAAAAACTCTATATCCCCTCTTATGTAAAGCCATATCACCTGTTGTGTCTATTCCTACCATACATATATCTCCTACAACATCGCAATAAACAATGATTGATGGATGTTTTAAATTTACAGCAGGTCTTTCACCAAATATTTCCCTTACCCTGTCTATTATAGCGTTTCCCCCTACTCTACCTATATCTAAGGAAGTATATTCATGTTTTCCTTCTCTACTAGGTCGTACTCCAAAAGTTTCATATGGTGTTAAAAGATTGCTAACCTTGGAGTTCTTAATGACTTCATAAATATTTTTTAACCCACTCTTTGTTCTATCCACCTTACATATTCCTAGTAAAACAATTACCTTCTCTATGCTTCTTGCCTTCTCATTAAGGATTTGAGCGGCCTCAAAAATGGGTGCATTAACTTTAACCAATATTCTGCCCAAAATACCGTGAGGACGAATTGTAATGTCTTCTAGATTCTCAAGCAAATTTTTAATCTCCATTGCAGATATATCCTCAAGGCCTGGAACAGTTTTTATCAGCAGATAGGTTTCATTTCCTGCCTTCATTTAGAGTTTACACTCCCTTGACCTCAAATAACCAAGTAGCGATTTTAAATCCTTAAGCTAATAAGTTTTGTAATATTTAACGATTAAATTACAACTAAGTGTGACAAACTTAGCTTAATGTTAATCAAGTTATTATTCTAAAACATAAAGGATAAAGTTAATAAACAGTTTCTACTACGATTTTTCAGCAATCCCGGAGGGACGCTATATGCCAGAAAGACCAGCAAGATGTTACGGTAAAATCGACAGACCACCATACACAAGAAAAGAATACATTAGAGGTTTCCCACCACCAAAGATAAGGATTTTTGACATGGGAGACCCAAGTGGAGATTTCAAAGTAAAAATAAGTCTTATAGCCTTAGAAGAAAGACAGATTAGACATAATGCTCTAGAAGCGGCAAGAATAGCTG
Organism: Candidatus Odinarchaeota archaeon; assembly: GCA_021158895.1. Lineage (GTDB taxonomy): Archaea > Asgardarchaeota > Baldrarchaeia > Baldrarchaeales > DXJG01 > DXJG01. The sequence goes on from JAGGSW010000095.1 coordinate 12,801, forward strand.
CTAATAAATATCTAACCGCTAAATTAAGCCGATCAAACTACCACTTAAAAGTGACGGTGTACCCACACCATGTCCTTAGAGAAAACAAAATGATGGCCTTTGCTGGTGCTGACAGACTTCAAGACGGAATGAGAAAAGCCTTCGGTAAGCCCATAGGAACAGCTGCAAGAGTTAAAGCAGGACAACGACTGATATTTATCAGAGTTAACGAAGATAATGTCGATGTAGCCATGGAAGCCTTAAGAAGAGCAGCAATGAAGTTTCCAATGAAATGTAGAATAATTGTTGAAGAAGCCCCGCCAGAAATAAAGAAAAGACTAGGATTCTAAAAATTTTGTCCTATTTGTTCTGTTTTCTCTGTTTTAGCCTTTTTATTAGGATTACTGTTCTTCGAAGAACACCTATTAATGTATGAGCCTCCCTACCGGATATAAAAGCCCTGCCAACAATGTTTCGAAAAACTCTAAAAGCTATTTGAAGCTTCTCTGATGGATATTCAATTTCCTCTAACAATTCACCAAATACTTCTAATATTTTGTCTTTTTCGACTTTAGTAGCGCAACGATACCTTTCAGTCATAGATTTTCTAAGTATTTTAAACAGTT
>JAGGSW010000011.1 GCA_021158895.1 Candidatus Odinarchaeota archaeon
GATAGCCCGTGGCCCTTACGGGCCGCGTGGGTTCGAATCCCACCCCCGGCGCCATAATAGTTTAAAAGATCATCATTCCTTACCTTTTTCGTAATTTAGCCAATGTTCCTACCAGTTTTGAGATCTTTGTAAAATAAGCTGTTTCGGGCATTATACCTAAAACCTAAGATTTGGAAAAACGGAATATAGTAACCTTAGGAGTCTTTAACTATACCTATACTATCATAGATATGTGGGGCCAGAAGTGCTAGGTAATAGACCTGATATATACTATGAGGGCGAGATATATTTCAATTAGTAGGGAGCAGTCTGGGTCAACCATGCAAGAACATTAGTCTGGTTTTATTCAGCAACTAGGCCAACCCTTTATTTTTTCGTAGATTTGTTGCGAGACTAAGATAGTGTAGTCTAGGTTTAGATAACATTTTTAGTTGGTTAAGAGGTGTTATGGAGAAGTATGTCAAGATCGCGTCTACGATATCGCCCAGGTGGTTTAGACTTTTATTTGATTGAATAAAGAGGAGATAACCCGATTGATACCAGATCTATATATTTTAAAATCGAAGTTATCACGTCCAATCGCTAAAATTACGCAGTATAATGTGAATTACGCGTCCACTTTGATCCCAAATGCAGTGTTTTTGATTAGTGAAAGGTTTTAGGAGAGCAGGGAGTTAGAGCTTTATATAATTATTAAAAGACAGCTTTAAGATTTTATTATTTTTGTTGAAGTTTTGCTGTTCGTTTTCTGTTTTTCACTGAAATGGGTCAATTGCGATATGTAAAGGAGGAAATTGAAATTTTCGTTTGGTTACACTATTTGCAAAAAAAGGAATTCTAAACTGAGATTTTTATTATTTTTTAACATCGCATATTAACATTGGAAGGATGTTCCCTAAGCCGTAAGTTAATGGGAAAATTTAAATAGTGCTGGACTTTTCAAAATGGTTAGCCTTTTGGAGGTGTAATTAGTGGTATCAAGGGAATATCGTCATGCAGTAAGAGTCGCAGGTGTAGACCTAAAAGGTACAATGAGCCTACTCTACGGCCTCACAGGAATAAAGGGTATTGGATTTAGATTGGCTAAAGCTATTATCCAAGTTACCGGTTTAGACCCCAATATGAAAGTTGGTTATCTTACTGATAAAGATGTCAAAAAAATTGAGGAAGTACTTTCCAATCCAATTGAATATGGTATCCCCTCGTGGATGTTAAATCGCCGTAAAGATTATGCAACTGGTCAGGATATTCACTTAACTGGTTCAGATTTGGTGTTAACTATTAAAAGCGATATTGATCGCATGAAAAAGATTAAAAGTTGGAAAGGTATTAGGCATGCACTTGGGCTCAAAGTTCGCGGTCAACGTACTAGAACCACCGGTAGAGGCGGAAGAACAATTGGAGTAACTAAGAAGAAAAAGAAGTAGCGGAGGGCTAAAATATGGGGGATCCGAAAAAACAAAGAAAGAAGTATATTCCTCCAAGACATCCATGGCAAAAAGAACGTTTAGAGAGGGAAATAGTAGTAGTTGGTAAATACGGTTTAAGAAATAAAAGAGAATTATGGATACATCAAACACAATTAAGAAAATATAGGCATAGGGCACGTGAAATACTTGCATTACCACCAGATATTAGAGAAAAACATGAAAAAGAATTGATTAACAAACTTTACAAAATAGGCATTCTTCATGAAGATGCAACCCTTGACGATGTTCTAAGTTTAACTGTTGAGGATATATTAGAAAGAAGATTACAAACGATTGTCTACAGGAAAGGATTAGCAAAAAGCATTTATCACGCTCGACAACTCATCACTCACGGACATATTGCCATAAATGGTCGAAGAGTAACCGTTCCATCCTATATGGTTAGTAGAGATGAGGAAGATCTGATTACGTACTTCCCTACATCACCGTATAATGATCCTAAACACCCAGAAAGACCTCAAGCCACACCGGAAACACCATCTGTAGAGGAGGCTGCTCAAAGTGAGTAAAGAAAAAAAGAAAATCAAATGGGGAGTAGCTCACATATACAGCAGCTACAATAATACAATTGTACATATCACTGATCTAACTGGTGCAGAAACCATCGCTATAGCTAGTGGCGGAATGATAGTCAAAGCAGATAGAGAAGAGTCTTCACCATATGCAGCCATGCAAGCTGCATTTAGAGTGGCTGAAGCGGCAAAAGAAAAAGGAATAACAGCAATACATATCAAGGTTAGAGCGCCAGGGGGACACGGACCAAGAAACCCTGGACCAGGAGCACAAGCAGCTATAAGAGCTTTAGCAAGATCAGGATTGAGAATTGGCAGAATAGAAGATGTAACACCAATACCGCACGATGGAACAAGACGACCCGGTGGAAGAAGGGGTAGAAGAGTTTAAAGATGCAGTTTTGTTCTCTTGGAGGAGACGACATGAATATTAGAATTTTGGAAAAAGATGAAAACTCAATAAAATTTATTCTTGAAGATGTAGATGTAGCGTTTACAAATAGTTTAAGGCGTATAATATTAGCCGAAGTACCAACCATGGCCATAGATGATGTTATAATAATAGAAAATAGTTCACCTCTATTTGATGAAATAATTGCCCATAGACTTGGTTTAATTCCACTTAAAACGGATCTAGATGCATATGTTCTACCCGAAAAATGTGAGTGTGGAGGCGAGGGTTGCGCAAACTGCCAAGTAGCTCTGACATTAGAAGTTGAGGCAACCGATGGTCCTATGACCGTGTATTCCGGTCATTTAAAATCTCAAGATCCTAAAATTGTTCCGGTAAGTGAAAAAATTCCTATAGTTAAGTTAGCTAAAGGACAAAAACTGGTGTTGGAAGCATATGCCAGATTGGGACAGGGTAAAGAGCATGCAAAATGGCAACCTGTATCCGTTGCAGCGTACAAATACTTGCCGATCATAAATCTTGATTACGAAAAATGTGATCAGTGTGGGGCTTGTGTTGAGGCTTGCCCAAGAGAAATTCTTGAATTAAAAAATGGTGAGCTTGTAATAGGAGACGTATTTAATTGTAACCTATGTAAATCATGTGAAGAAGCTTGTGATCTCGAAGCTATTAAAATATCATTTGATGATAGAACTTTCATCTTCACAATCGAAGGTACAGGCGTATTACCGCCAGAAAGAATTTTAGAAGAAGCAGTAAAAATCCTTGCTGAAAAGGCTGATCAACTGATTGAAGAAATGGAAAAAGTTAAAGGGACATGAGGTGCTTCCTAATGGTTCATCGCACTGGTCCAACAGATATAAACGTAAGAAAACTAATAAGAAAATTGAGAAAGCAATCTAGAATAGAACAAGTTAACATATGGCGTGATATTTCTGAGCGTCTACTAGGTCCTAGAAGACAGAGAGCAGAAGTTAATGTTTCAAAAATAAATCGCTATACTAAAGATGGAGACACTGTACTAGTTCCTGGGAAGGTCCTAGGAGCTGGAAGTATAAACCACAAAGTTTATGTTGCCGCTTTATCTTTTTCCGAAAGTGCCAGAAGAAAAATAGAAGCTGCCGGAGGAAAATGTTTAACAATAGAAGAACTTATGCAAATAAATCCCAGAGGATCAAATATAATAATCATGGAATGAGGTAACAAAAATGGCATCTGAGGAAATCACCGTAATTGATGCAAATAATGCAATTCTTGGAAGACTCGCAAGTGTAGTAGCTAAAAAACTACTTAATGGAGAAAAAATAGCTATTGTAAATGCGGAAAAAGCAATTATTTCAGGTAAATTTGATAGCATAATTGGAGAATATAAGGAGTGGTTGAGAAAAAGAACCCACACAAACCCGAAAAGAGGGCCTTTCCATTACAGGAGACCTGACAAACTTGTAAAAAGGATAATTCGAGGTATGTTACCTTGGAAAAAGCCCCGTGGGAAACAGGCCTACAAGAGACTTAAAGTTTACATAGGAGTTCCAGATGAGTTTAAAGATAAAGAGCCCATAAAAATCCCCGAAGCTGATGGTAGCAGACTTAGAGGAAAATATATTACAATATTTGAATTATCCCAACAGATAGGTTGGAACCCACCCAAAAATCTAATTGTGGAGGAGCAATGAAATGGCAAAGATCCTTCTTACGAGCGGGAAAAGAAAAACAGCAATAGCTAGAGCTGTTATAAGAGAGGGGAAAGGAAGAATAAGAATTAACAAAATTCCTATTGAAATATATCAACCAGAATTAGCAAGATGGAAAATCATGGAACCACTCCTCCTAGCGGGTGACGATGTCGTAAGTAAAATAGATATTGATGTAAAAGTTGAAGGCGGAGGATATATGGGACAAGCAGAAGCTGCACGAATAGCAATTGCTAGGGCATTAGTAGAATGGACTGAGGATCCAACTCTAAAAAAGAAGTTCATAGAATATGATAGGTCAATGCTTGTAGGAGATCCCAGAAGAACAGAACCTAAAAAATTCGGAGGCAGAAGTGCAAGAGCCAGAAGACAAAAGTCGTACAGATAATTATCCTTACTGAACATTCCCTGTTCATTTGTTTCTTGTCTTGAATTGTATCTTAAAGTTAAAATTTTGTAATAATTCGTTAAATGATCACTCTTGAAATCTTTGCAAACAAGGAGGTGTGAGATAAGGTTGAAAATCGCTCTACTCAAATACTTGAAAAGAGGTGTGTTTATGTGATAATTCCGGTCCGATACTGACATTGCACCCGATTGCTAGGTGCAATGTCAGCGGAAAGCTTTACCTGTGGAAAATTAATTGGTGATAAATGGGAAGAGTTTGCAAGACGTGTAAGACAAGGTGAAGATCCAAAACAAGTGCTGGATGGTCTAGGTATTAAACGATATTGTTGTAGAAGAATGTTTCTTAGCCATGTAGATCTGATAGATGAGGTCTTAGATTTTAGCCTACCAACATAAAATACGAAAACTTTTTATTACAAAAAATCGATCCTTTTCGCACCTCACATATACAATTATCTGAATGGAGGGTTTAAATGAGCGAAGAAGTCATTGAAGGTTTGCTAATCCCATTAGAACAGTATCTAGCAGCAGGCGTTCATATCGGAACCAGAATTAAAACAAAATCGATGGCTGAATTTGTATATCGGGTAAGACCTGACGGCCTCTATGTCTTAGATGTTAGAAAAACCGATGAAAGAATCAGAATTGCAGCAAAAATGTTAGCAAGATATGAACCACAGAAAATTCTTGTCACATCAGCTAGACAATATGGACAAAAACCCGCTAAAAAATTTGCTGAACTCACTGGAACTCATGTTATAGTAGGCAGATTCGTACCCGGAACATTAACAAATCCCGCATACCCGGGATATATAGAGCCAGATATACTTTTAGTTACTGATCCTAGAGCAGATAGACAAGCAGTTAGTGAAGCAATGGAAGCTAGAATACCAGTAATAGCTCTCTGCGATACAGATAATATTACTGCAAACGTAGATTTAGTTATACCAACAAATAACAAAGGGCGTAAGGCACTAGCTCTTATATACTGGTTACTCGCACGTCAAGTCCTAAGAGAAAGAGGAGAATTACCTCCAGACGGCGATTTACCCGTACCTGTTGAGGAATTTGAAACAAAGATAATCCTTAAAGCTTAATTTAAAACACTAGTATTAAGTAGTATTTATAATTTAGTTCGTTAAACTTCGAAAAATCATTACTGAATAGATTTTTTCTAAGGATACGTGGTGTCTTGTCTTCCGTTTTTAGTCTTTACAGTTCGACTCTAAGTGCAATTTACTTTAATCAAGTTCTATTAAAATTTAAGTATCTTGCATTACTAGCTTGAATACGTTATCCCGTTTTTACCCAAAGCAGGGATGTGTAAATATGTCGCGAAAAGTTGTAGCATCAGCCCCCGGTAAAGTTATACTTTACGGAGAACACAGTGTTGTATATGGCGAGCCAGCTATAGCAATAGCTCTTTCAAAAAGAGCCTACGTAACAGTCTACCCTTCATCTTCATCGACGATAGAGATTAACGCATTAGATTACGGGGTAAAAAAGGAATTTCCTCAAGAAAGAACAAAAATAAATGTAGAACATGAAAAATTTAAAATACTGCAGCCAATTTGGGAAGCATGTCTTCAAGTCTTAGAATATACAAGCACTAAGCAAGGTTTGAAAGTAATGGTGAAATCCCAAATCCCGAGGGAAGCAGGTCTCGGGTCTTCTGCAGCGGTAGCAGTGTCAACGATCGCAGCTGTAGGCTCTTTGATTGAAGCTAATTTCACTCCTCAAACAATTTCAAAACTCGCATATGAAGCAGAAAAAATAGTTCATAAAACCCCAAGTGGTATAGATAATACAATAGCTACATTTGGCGGCGCCGTTCTATTCCAAAAGGGAAGCATAACGAAGATACAGATAGGAAAAAATTTACCACTAGTAATTGGAAATACTGGCGTAAAAAGGTTAACAAAACAGCTTGTATTAAAGGTAAAATCTCTTAAAGAAAAATATGAAGACATTGTAGCACCAATAATTAAAAATATCGGTCTCATAATTCCTAAGGCGTTGAAAGCACTGAAAGAGGGAGACTTGCCGACGCTCGGAGAGTTGATGAACATTAATCAGGGTCTGCTAGACGCGTTAGGGGTCTCAACGAAGGATATAGCCAAGCTAATTTACGCAGCAAGAAATGCTGGGGCCTATGGAGCAAAGCTTACAGGTGCTGGAGGCGGAGGATGTATTATAGCGTTAACACCGCCCGAAAAACAAAACGGAGTAGCAGAAGCAATAAAAAGAGAGGGCGGTGAGCCTATAATAACAGAAACCTCCTTAAAAGGGGTTAAAATTGAAGAAAAATGAGCTCATCATTTTAAAATTTGGCGGTAGTGTAATAACAGATAAAGAGAAACCTTTCACAGCAAGAATAGATGTGATAGATCAACTGGCAAGGGAAATATCTGAATATAAAGGTAAGATGATAATTATACATGGAGGAGGATCTTTTGGGCATCCCATAGCTCACAAATACAAAATAAAAGAGGGTTATAGGGAAACTCAACAACTTGCCAGCTTTGCAGAAACTCATCTTTCCATGCAAAAATTGAACACCATAATTCTACAAAAGCTAATAAAATATGGTGTTCCAGCAGTCCCTGTACCCCCACTTTCAATAATATTTAGCGAAAACGGTATAATCAGAGAAATGAAATACGATGTAATAGAAAAAATGATAAACATGGGTTTTGTTCCGGTTCTTCATGGAGACACCATACTAGACGAAAAAATAGGATTCACAATTGTTTCAGGGGATCAGATAGCAGCTTACCTATCCATGAAGCTTAACGCAGCACGTTTAATTTTTGTTTTGGATGTAGATGGTCTATATACAAACGATCCCCGTAAATTTCCAAAAGCTAAATTAATAGAGGAAATAGATGTTCAAACTCTTAAAAAAATGGTTAACACATTTAAGGGTAAGAGAGGGGTAGATGTGACTGGGGGAATAGCTGAAAAAGTCAGATGGATAATATATGCAGCCGAAAGAGGAACACAAGTTACCCTAATAAATGGCAATGTCGTTGGAAGGCTTAAAGGAATATTAAGGGGAGAAAAGGCGATCGGAACCTACATTTATAGCAAAATCTAAAACAAAAGGTGGAAATATTCATGAATAGTAACGTAATAAAGGAAAAAACACTCGTTACTAAGCGGAACGAGACAACAGAAGGAAGAAAAATCGAACATATTCTCATATGTTTGTCAAAAGATGTCGAAGCAAAAGAAAAAACTACGGGACTTAATGACATCGAATTTGTTCACGTCTCTCTTCCTGAAATAAACAAAACAGATGTAGATATTTCTATTAAGCTCCTAGGACATGAATTGTCGGCACCAATAGTCATTGCAGCCATGACAGGAGGGCATCCCAAAGCCGCTAAAATAAATGCAACACTTGCAGAAGCCGCTCAGAAATTAAACATAGCTATGGGAATTGGAAGCCAAAGAGCCGCTCTAGAAGACTCTTCCCTAGAATACACATATTCCATAGCGCGAGAAAAGGCCCCAGACATCCTCTTAATAGGAAACATAGGCGCACCACAAATATTAGATGAAAATAGAATTGAAACAATCAGAAAAGTAGTAGATATGATAGATGCAAACGCTGTAGCCATACATTTAAATGCGCTTCAAGAAGCTATACAACCTGAGGGAGAAGTTACATTTAAGGGAGTAATCTCGGCAATAGAAGACATAACGAGAAAAATAAAAGTACCAATTATAGCTAAGGAAACAGGCGCTGGGATTGCACGGGAAGAAGCGATACTCTTAGAAAAAGTGGGTGTTAAAGCTATAGACATCGGAGGAACCGGAGGCACAAGCTGGGCTGCTGTTGAAACGTATAGAGCTGAAAACCGTGGAATGAAGCTTGCTGCAAGTATTGGCAGAACATTTTGGGACTGGGGGATTCCCACAGCTATAAGTACAATTGAAGCAGCTTATTTCACAAATAATGTTGAAATTATAGCAACCGGAGGAGTCAGGACAGGCCTAGATGCAGCAAAACTTATCTCAATAGGAGCTAACGCTGTAGGTATTTCTCTACCGCTATTAAAACCAGCTTACGAAGGAAAAGTGGAAAAAGTAGTACAAATTCTACGAAAAATCATAGAAGAACTTAAAATAGCTATGTTTCTTGTTGGTGCATCTAAAATAAGCGACTTAAAAAAAGCCGACATAATAATCACAGGAAAAACAGCCGAATGGTTAAAAGCTAGAGGATTTGATATAATATCGTTCGCAAATAGAAGAAAGCAAAACTGGAGAAAATAAAATGAAAATACCTCAAGTGTTTGTTGAAATCCCCTCAACAGAAATAGAAAAGTACATCGAAAGCGGGAAGGCTCAAGCAAATATGCTATTGTCTTTCCCAGATAAAAAAATCGAAATGTGGGTAAATAAGGGAGACGAAATTCCGGACATAAAAAGTGCCAAAGTTTTCGTACAGAAAATCTATGATGCAGCTTACCAAGAGATATTTGACTTAGAAAAGGGGGAAGTAGAGAAGGATTGTATCATAATCTACCCGGACAGAAAAACACAAATACGATTAAAAAAGGGAGACAAAATAGCTATAGTTGAGGCAAAAGGTTACATAGTTCAACCCTATGCAGACATAGGTGTTAGAGTATTCAAAGATCTCCAACTAGCAGCAATAATTACAAAAAAAGGCGAAATACGCTATGTAAGATCTCCGGTAAGAGGCGTCGTCGTATATGTGGCAGAATTATATCAAAAACCGCAAACAATGATCTTCTTCATACTTCCTGAATGACATAGCATAGATGTTTAAAATTCAAAGTATTTTGATAATTTATGATTGAGGAGAAATAATTAAGCCTACTCCTTTTTCCACTTTAATGTCCACTTCAATTTTCTTGGATCTCTTTTCATTTCTACCAAAGATTTTCTACACTTACTTGAACAGAACCAAAGCACTGTTCCATCGTTTTTGACAAACATCATACCTGTTCCAGGCTCTATATCCCTTCCACAGAACGAACATTTTTGCATTTTTACCATGGTTGTTCCCCCTTTATCTTACAACTATTTTCCTAGCCTCTCTTTCGGTTTCTCTTAACATTAAAATATCTCCCAATCTAACGGGTCCTTTAACGTTTCTTGTGAGAATTCTACCTTTGTCTCTTCCTTCTAATATTCTGACTCTCACCTGTGTGATTTCTCCGGTGACTCCAGTACGACCAATAATCTGAATAACTTCTGCAGGGGTTCCTCTATCTGCCTCTGCACTCATGAAAACAACCTCCAACATTAAACAATCCCATGCATACTTTTAGACTTTATACGTACCATGCTATAGATTTGAATTTCAAATATAAGTTGCTGGCAACTATTTTACTTTAATATCTTTTTAAACTTACTGTCAAGTTATCCACAAGAGATAACGATCTCTGAATAGGTAATCGAAAAATTCATAAATAAACTGGCAGTATCCATAAACCGCCGATGAGAAATGAAGAAACCGGAGGGAGGCATCATGTCCAAACCACCATATGTAAAGTTCACAGTACCAAAGGAACTAGCTGAAAAAGCGCTGGAAGCCTTAGAGATAGCTAGAGACACTGGACAGATACGAAAAGGTACTAATGAAACAACCAAAGCCATAGAGAGAGGAATAGCAAAACTAGTATTAATCGCTGAAGACGTAGATCCGCCTGAAATAGTAATGCATCTGCCTATTTTATGTGAAGAGAAAAACGTACCATACATATATGTACCAAGCAAACAGCAACTCGGAGCATCTGCAGGAATAGACGTTGCCGCAGCCTCAGCATGTATCATTGACCCAGGAGATGCAAAAGATCTTGTACGAGAAATAGCAGAAAAAGTAAAGGAACTCAAATAAACTGAGAAATTCAGATAAAATCCTAATTTTTATTTATCAAATCCTAAAGAGGAGATAGAAATGGAGAAGACTCTCCTAATCGTTAAGCCTGACGGAGTTGTTAGAGGCTTAATTGGTGAGGTTATATCTCGAGTAGAAAGAAAAGGATTAAAAATTGTAGCATTAAAAATGATGAAACTCTCCAAAGAAAAAGCAGAAGAACTATACAGTGTCCATAAGGGAAAACCATTTTTTCAAGAATTAATCGAACACATAACTTCTGCACCAATAGTTGCAATGATTCTAGAAGGAGAAAACGCAATTCAAATCGTTAGAAACATGATAGGAGCAACAGACCCCTCCAAAGCAAACCCTGGAACAATACGCGGAGATTATGCATTAACCATAACTAAGAACGTAGTACATGCTGCAGATTCTAAAGAAAATGCAGAAAGAGAAATCAAAGTAATTTTCGGAACGGAGAAACCAATAGAGTATAAACGTACAGACGAAAACTGGCTTTACTAAAATCAAACAATTTTCTTTTCATCACATTTATAAAGTTCAGTTATCAAGTTCTTACGAATACCCACACAAAGTATTAAAGGATTAAAAGTAATAGAAACGAATAGCTTTTCACGCTAAATTAATTCACGATCAAAAACTAAATAATTATTGAATTTTATAGGGGGATTTAAATTGACTCTTAGACAACCAATTTGCGTCATGTTAGGTCATATAGACCATGGAAAAACAACCTTACTTGACAAAATTCGCGGAACCGCAGTTCAACTACGTGAAGCTGGGGGCATAATCTAGCCAGACGAGCATCTGGCTAGATGCCAAACCCAGCATATAGGAGCGTCTTTTCTCCCAGCAGAAGTTATCAAAAAAATATGCGGGAAACTTTTAGAAAAATTTAACATTAAAATCACGATCCCAGGCCTCCTAATTATAGATACACCAGGCCACGAAGCCTTTTACAATTTAAGAGCCCGCGGTGGAGCAGCGGCAGATTTCGCCATACTCGTAATTGATATCATTGAAGGATTCCAAACACAAACATGGGAATGTATAAATATTCTAAAATCTAGACGGGTTCCCTTTCTCGTGGCTGCAAACAAAATAGATAGAATCCCAGGATGGAAACCAAACCCGAACGAATCTTTTCTTGAGACATTTAAAAAACAGAGCCCACATGTTCAAAAAATTCTAGACGAAAAAATCTACGAAATCGTAGGATCTCTGTCCACAGAGGGATTTCAGGCCGAGAGATTCGATAGAGTCAAAGACTTCGCCAAGACGGTCGCTATAATTCCCACGAGCGGTAAAACAGGTGAGGGTATTCCCGAGCTCCTTGCAGTTTTAGCGGGCTTAGCTCAACGATATATGAAAAAAAGGTTAACAATAGTAACAGGACCGGGAAAAGGAGTGGTCTTGGAAGTTAGGGAGGAACCTGGATTAGGTCTGACTCTTGATGCGATTATATATGACGGTGTTGTAAGAAAGGGTGATTTAATTGTAGTCGGTGGCTTAGATGGCGTAATAGTTACTAAAATTAGATCGCTTCTTCAACCTAAACCTCTTGACGAGATAAGGGATCCAAGAGAGAAGTTCGATCCGGTTAATGAAGTTGTTGCTGCAGCCGGTGTTAAAATAGTGGCACCAGACCTTGAAGGAGCTGTTGCTGGGTCACCAATACGAGTTGTTTGGGATGAATCTACTGTTGAAGAAGTTAAAAAAGAAATTGAAGAAGAACTTGAAAAAATAAGAATATCCACCGATAAAACAGGAGTCATCCTTAAAGCAGATACTTTAGGATCTTTGGAAGCTATAGTTAACTACTTCAAGGAAAGAAATATACCGATAAGAATAGCAGATGTTGGAGACGTTTCAAAAAGAGATATAATGGAGGCAATTGCAGTAAGAGATAAAGATCCCTTTCTCTCAGCAATTTTAGCCTTTAACGTAAAAGTTCTTCCAGATGCAGAAGAGAAAGCTAGAAAACACAATGTACCAATATTTAAAAGCAATATAATCTATAGGCTTTTCAACGACTACGAAGACTGGTTAATTAAGAAAAGAGAAGAGCAAAAGAAAAAAGAATTAGAAACTCTTATAAAACCCGGAAAAATAAAAATTCTGCCAGGATACGTATTTAGAAGAAGCAAACCAGCCATAGTTGGAATAAAAGTACTTGGAGGAAGAATACAACCAAAATATACATTGGTTAATTCAGAAAACCAAAAAGTAGGGTCAATCCTTCAAATACAAGATAAAGGGCAAAATATTAAAGAAGCCACAACGGGTATGGAAGTGGCAGTATCAATTAAAGGACCAATAGTTGGGCGACACATCAAAGAAGGGGACATTTTATATGTAGATGTCCCTGAATCACATGTGAAAAAACTATTGACAAAGTTTAAAAATGATCTAACAATTGATGAAATCGAAATCCTACAAGAACTAATTGAAATAAAAAGAAAAGAAAAACCCTTCTGGGGAACATAGGAGGCAAACGAAATGCCAGAAATGAAACTTGTCCTTGCTAATCCAAAAAATGGTAAAACCTATCAAATAACCTTAGACGAAAAGAAAAGCAGAGCCCTAATTGGCAGAAAAATAGGAGAAGTAATTTCAGGAGACCTGATAGGATTACCGGGATACGAAATCGAAATAACTGGCGGAAGCGATAAAGACGGGTTCCCAATGAGACCCGATGTTCACGGCGGAGTTAGAAAAAGAGTTTTGCTCTCAGGGCCTCCGGGATTTCATCCAACTCGACCAGGGGAAAGAAGAAGAAAAACTGTTAGAGGGAACATGATAACAGACGAAATTGTACAAGTTAACGCAAAAATAGTAAAAGAAGGAGAAAAACCAATTGAAGAAATTTTAGGAAAATAAGATAACAACCTTTATTTTTACAGATTGTAGATCAATATCATAACAAAATCCTAAACTAACTTTTATTAGCAAAGTTTTAATTCATTTAGTTTATATTTAATAGTATTTTCATTTAAAAAAA
>JAGGSW010000013.1 GCA_021158895.1 Candidatus Odinarchaeota archaeon
AAGAGTACACTTTTAATGAGTTAATGCGGCATTTAGAGAAAAGAGATAGAAATATATGGGTAAAATATATCGTTTACAGAGATTTAAGATCCAGAGGCTACGTAGTTAGGTTGGGTCCTGGAGAAGTGGCTGAATATCGCTTATATGAAAGAGGAGCAAAGGTAGGACAGGATGTGGCAAAGTATCTAATAGGAATTGTAGAAGAGGGAAAACCCTTTAGTTTAACAGAACTCGATAAAATAACTAAGGCTGCACGAAGTTTAGGGAAAGAACTAATACTAGCTATCGTGGATAGACAAGGGGACATTACATATTATAAGGTTTCGCGTTTAGAACTTTAGAGTTCCCTTCTAGCTAAAACGTTTTAACTTAAGAAAATATATTTAAGTCGTATCTAATCTTTTACTTCCACCCATAATGGTGAAAAATGTTATGACAGAAATTATAGTACCAGATACATCGATAATAATAGAGAGATGGTTATCACGTAAAATAAAGAAAGGCAAACTTAACGATGTAAAGATAGTAATACCTAATGCTGTTGTTGCCGAAATAGAATATCAGGCAAATACAGGGAAGGCAATTGGTTTTGCAGGGCTAGAAGAACTTAAAGCGCTTAGAGAATTAGCGGAACAGAAAAAAATAGAATTGGAATTCTTTGGGGACCGACCGAGCCCAGGTCAAATAAAATATGCATCAAAAGGAGAAATAGATGCACTCATAAGAAAACAGGCGAGAGAACTGGGCGCCAAACTAATTACCAGCGACTATATCCAAGCTTCCTTAGCAAGAGCCGAAGGAATAGAGACAGAATACATTAAGATTAAAAAGAAGCGAATTAAGATAGAAGATTTCTTTTCAGAAAACACCATGTCGGTACATTTAAAAGAAGGAGTGCCACCTCTTGCAAAAAGAGGTAGCCCAGGTCATTGGGAACTAGTAAAGATTAGGGAAGAACCTATGACTCTTGAAGAATTGCAAAGTATTGCCATGGACATAATAGAAAGAACAAGAAGCGAAAAAGACTCTTTTATAGAAATAGACGAGCCTGGAGCCACGGTCATACAAATGAGGGACTATAGAATTGCTATCGCGAGGCCGCCCTTCTCAGACGGAATGGAAATAACAGCCGTAAGACCTCTCGTGAAGATGACAATAAACGATTATAATGTTTCGGATAAACTTTTAAAACGATTAAGAGAAAGAGCAGAGGGCATACTAATAGCAGGTCCACCTGGTGCAGGGAAAAGCACTTTTGCATCAGCACTCGCCGAATTTTATAGCAGTATGAACAAAATAGTAAAAACCATAGAAAAACCAAGAGATTTACAAGTTGGTCCAGATATAACACAATATACTGCTTTAAGAGGCAGTTTAGAAAGAACAGCTGACGTATTACTACTTGTAAGACCCGATTACTGTATTTTTGACGAACTGAGGAAAACCAGAGACTTCAAAATCTTCGCAGATCTAAGATTCGCTGGAGTAGGTATGATAGGTGTTGTTCATGCTACACAAGCAATAGATGCAATACAGCGTTTCATTGGAAGAGTAGACCTAGGTTTAATCAGCAGAGTTGTAGATACAGTAATTTTCATTAAAGGGGGAGAAATAGAAAAGGTGTACTCCCTCAATCTTACAGTGAAGGTACCAACTGGTATGACCGAAAGAGACTTGGCACGACCAGTTATTGAAGTCAGAGATTTTGAAAGAGGAGAACTAGAGTACGAAATATACGTTTTTGGAGAACAAGTAGTTGTTGCGCCAGTAAAGGAAGTGAAGGGAGAAAAAAGAAGAAAAAGAGAAGTTACAAAAAGAGAGAAGACTCCTGTAGAAATAGAGACAACTCGAAAACATTATATTTTATTTGTCCCACCAGCATTAGCAAGAAAGCTAGTAAACTTCTATGCCGACGAAGACTTACTATTCACAGTAAGAGCTGGAAAACGTGGAGAAGTAAAAATTAGAAAAACCAGCAACTATGGGAAAATACTTGAAGAAGCTCTAAAACTTGGAAGAAGAATATACGCTGAATAAAAACTCATTTCCGTTTTAACACTTCGACCTTATCACTATACCCCACATAAACCATATCAACTAGACTCGATGGAAAAATACCGTTTTCAATAACACCAGGGATATTGTTTATTTCCTTTTCCAACTTTTTAGCATCATCTATTCGTTGAAATTTTACATCGACAATAAAATTACCATTATCAGATATGATGGGGCCCAACTTAGACTTAGCTTCTCTAAGAACCGGATCTCCACCAAACTCTCTCAATCTACGGCAAACGTAACCATATGCAAAGGGCAAGACCTCTACAGGAACCGGAAACCTTTCACCAAGATGAGAAACCTTCTTAGTCCAGTCAACAATCACAACAAAATTTTTTGCCGCAGAATCAACAATTTTCTCTCTTGTAAGAGCCCCCCCACCACCCTTGATTAAATTTAACTTAGAATCCGCTTCATCAGCACCATCAATCGCCAAATCAAGCACATTAAACTCGTCTAAGCTAACAACACGAATACCGTTACTTAGCGCAAGAAAATACGATTGAAAAGAGGAAGGAACCCCATAGATCTCCAGCTCCTCGTCCTTAATACGCTTGCCTAGTAATTTGACAAAATACTCAACAGTAGATCCACTTCCAATTCCGATAACATGCCCATCCTTCACTAACTTAACAGCTGCTTCAGCGGCGTTGAACTTAGCAGCCTCTTTTTCAGAACTAGCGGGCATAACACTCATCTCTGAACCGTTGTTAACTAGATTTTTCGATAATTTCCTTCAATCTGCGGAGTTCCTTCAACATTTCATCTCTTAATACTTGAACAAGTGTTTCCCCTTTCGGTGGGGACCGAGGTGGAGAAGTAGGCTTGACTTCAACCTTAGTTTCCCTGACAACTTCAACCTTGGGCTCTTCAATCCTAGGGCTCGTAACCTCTCTAGAGATTGGCTCAGGAACTTGCTTGGGAACGACCTCCCTACTGACAATTGGTTTTTTAACAACTGGCTCTTCAACCTTAGCTTCTTCAGTAATTGTCGGAGCCTTTAACCTCTCTAGGAACTCACGCTTAGCTTCTTCAAGCTCGAACTCGATACCTCTAAACTCTTCAACTCTACTTAAGCTAGCAAGTCTTTCATTGACTCTATCCAACTTATCTGAATAGAAAGACTTTAATCTAGCGTACAACTGCTCCGAAATCTCACCTTTCCTAAAAGCATCTTGTAAAAATTCTAATGCCGACTCTACTGCAACCTTCTCAGCCTTAAATGCAATAATCGAATCAGGACCAACCTCAGCAGGAACGGTAGCCGGCTCAACAACCCCCCGCTTAGAAGACAAAACATAGGTCGAAACTGCTAACGCAACAAACAACCAAAACGCAAACCAAGCCTCAACAGTAACATTAACTCCTAGAAAACCAGAAATTATCCCTCTAACACCGTCAAATAACAAAAATAAGCTATCAACTAAACCCAACAGATAAGAAATAAACATCCAGACGGTATCAGTAATCATCATAACCCACCATCAACTAACAATATCACCAATTTACTTATAAGACCTACTATAACAACAGTAAAACCTTGTTACAAAAAAGACAACTCAACAAACAAACCAAAAAACAAATAAAACCAAACAAACAAAAATATAAAAAACAAAAATAAAACAAACAACACGATCAAAAAACTTATGATGTCAAATAACAAGATATAACAAAACCAAAACAAAAGATGCCGCCGTAGCTCAGCCTGGTCAGACAAAGCAGAAATAAAAACGGGCCAAAGCACGTCCTTGGTAAGGACGGGGTCGCGGGTTCAAATCCCGCCGGCGGCTCCACTCTACTTCATTATACATTTTGTTTTGCTTAAAGATACGGTTTTGCTACGTCCCATCAAGTTTGTTTATTAGCTTGGTTCTATTTGTTTATCAGAGTGACATAATTTTAATTTGGGGTGTTTTGATAAGTGTGTTAGTATAAGGGATGTTAGTTGAGGTTATCAGCAGCAATCGATTTTGGTGTTTGTTATGAGCTTTGATAAGAAATATATGAAGTTATTAAGAAAGGAGAAGAATAAGTGGGATCGTGATGCTTCTTGTTTCGGCGAGAGAAGGCAGAATTTTACGACTTCCTCGGGTATCCCTGTGAAACGACTGTATGCTCCCCTTGATCTAGAGGGTTTTGACTATCTTAGGGATCTTGGTTTCCCTGGACCCCCCCATATACTCGGGGCGTATATTATAATATGTATAGGGGTCGTCTTTGGACTATGCGGCAATATGCTGGCTACGGAACTGCTGAGGAGACGAATAGGCGATTTAAGTATCTTCTTGAATTAGGACAAACCGGTTTGAGTGTGGCTTTTGATCTCCCTACGCAGGTGGGAATCGATCCTGACCATCCTTTGGCAATGGGTGAGGTTGGGCGTGTCGGGGTCTCTGTGCCAACACTTAAAGATATGGAACGGCTTTTTGACGGTATTTCCTTGGAGAAAGTATCTACTTCTATGACTATTAATGCCACGGCACATATTCTTCAAGCGATGTACATTGCGGTAGGTCAAATGCAGGGAGTTTCTTTAAAGGATTTAAGCGGTACAGTGCAGAACGATATTTTGAAAGAATATGTTGCGAGGGGGCAGTATATTTTTCCTCCTGAGCCTTCTATGAGATTGGTTGTGGATATTATTGAGTATAGTTGTAAAAATATGCCTAGATGGAATTTTATTAGCGTGAGTGGATATCATATGCGTGAAGCGGGATGCAACGCTGTTCAGGAAGTTGCTTTTACTTTTGCGAATGCAATGGAATACGTTAAGGCGGCAATTGATAGAGGTCTTGATGTTGATGAATTTGCTCCTAGGATTTCCTTTTTCTTTGGAGTGCATAACGACTTTTTTGAGGAGATAGCAAAATTTAGAGCTGCTAGAAGACTGTGGGCACGAATAATGAGGGAGAAGTTTGATGCAAAGAATCCCCGATCCATGCGTCTTAGATTTCATGTACAGACTTGTGGATCTACTTTAACCGCTCAACAATCGGAGATAAATATTGTTAGAGTTGCTATTCAAGCTTTGGCTGCTGTTCTTGGTGGTGCTCAATCTCTTCACACAAATTCCTACGATGAAGCTCTTTGTTTACCAACTGAAAAAGCGGTTCGTATAGCGTTACGTACCCAGCAAATTATTGCTGAGGAAACTGGTGTTATAAATACGGTGGATCCTCTTGGCGGCTCATATTACGTTGAATGGCTAACAAATGAAATCGAAGACAGAGCTCTAAGATATATAGAGAAAATAGAAAAGATGGGAGGCGCTGTTGCTGCAATTAAATCTGGATATATTCAAAGAGAGATTGCTGATAACGCTTACAGAAATCAGAAAGAAATAGAAACCGGAGATCGTTGTGTTGTTGGAGTTAATAAGTACGTTGTAGAAGAAGAGATTTCCTACGAAATTCTTAAAGTTAATCCCGAAGTTGAGAGAAAACAGATAGAACACGTTAGAAAATTGAAGGCTACTAGAGATAACAGTAAGGTTAAGAAGGTTCTTCAAAAAATGAAGGAAATTGCCGAAAGCAATGAGAACATACTGCCAATCACTATAGATGCTGTTAAATCTTATGCAACAATCGGAGAAATCTGCGATGTCTTAAGAGACGTTTTCGGAGAATACAAAGCCCCAACAGTATTTTAAAACGATTTCACCGAATAAAAAAGATTAGTTTTATGGAAGTCAAGTTAATTCTTTCAATATTTTTCTAACCATTACTAGTCGCATTATCTCATTAGTTCCTGCCGCTGCTATAAGTGGAATAGCATCTCTTAGAAGCCGCTGCGGTATTTTGTCTACAGCGTTCCCCCAAGCACCGTAAATATCTACGAGTTTTCTTGCGCATCTAACCGCCGATTCAGTGACCCAGAATTTTCCCATAGCATTTTCAGCATCGGCCCTCTTACCCATATCTCTAAGCCATGCCGAATAGTATAGTAGAAGTCGGCTAATTTGATAATCCATGTAAATATCGGTTAAATGCCATTGAATAGCCTGAAGTTCGGCTATAGGTTTACCGTACAGTACTCGCTGTTTAGAGTACTTAGCAGCTTCTTCAAGACATCTGCGTACAATGCCTAATGCTGTTGCCGCTACACCGGGCCTTCCGACATTGCTGACTGCATGTAAAGCTATTTTTAACCCTTCTCCTTCTTCCCCGATTCTATTTTCTACGGGAACTCTGCAATCTTTGAGAACTATCCCGCCGACATTACACCCTCTAAGTCCTATTCCCTTGTTAATGGCACCATGCTTGAAGCCCTTCATACCTTTCTCCACTATGAAAACTGAAAATCCTTTGGGCCCCTCACCTGTTCTTGCCACAACCCCTATAACATCGGCAATATGAGCATTTGTTATCCAAACCTTTACCCCATTTAAAACGTATTCACCCCCCTCACGTTTAGCTGTCATCTTTATGGAGCCAATTGGATCGGAACCACCCCAAGGCTCAGTCATCGCGAGAGTGGATAGTTTCTTACCGGTTGCTAAATCTGGCAGCCATCTTTCCTTCTGTTCCTCTGTTCCAAAATATATTATCGGTGCATGACCTAAGTGAAATATTTGGAGAGCTTGGGATAAGGCAGGGGAAACCCTTCCTAATTCTTCCAATATTATTGTTCTTGCAACATGGCCCATGCCAGCATGAGGGACGTCTTCAGCGTACTTTCGAGGTATAAGCACTGACATAAAACCAAGTTCTCCCATTCTTTTTATCAAATCCATTGGAACTTCATCTTTTTCATCCATCAGTTTTACTTTCGGTTCTACTTCCTCTTCGGCAAATTTACGTGCAAGTTCCCTTAAGGCTTCCTGCTCAGGAGTAAAACTAAAGTCTACCATAACAAAGCCTATCCCCCAATTTGTCTACTTAAAAACTATTTGTTAAAAAAACTTTTATATTTTTCCATTCTTCCTTTATAGAAAACATAGTTAAAATCTACTTTCCCTACCCTAATCTAGTAATCGAAAACGTGGTATCGAAACGTAACATCATAATATTCTAGAATTTCAATCTACTTGATCCAAAACTCAGTTTACACATTATATTTTGCATAAGAAAAACAGTCAGTCGTAGTTACTATGTACAAACTGTTTCAAATACTATCCTAACCTTCATCTTCACATAGTTCCAGTAAAATTCCATATACACTTTTCGGGTGAACAAATACGATTTTTCTACCTCTTGCACCTTTACGCGGCTTATCATCTATTAATCGTAATCCCTCAGCTTTCAAACGTTTTAACGTATCTGAAAGATCCTTGACGCGAAAAGCAAGATGATGAAAACCTTCGCCTCTCTTTTCCAAAAACTTTGCCACTGGACTCGCACTACTCAGCGGTGCAATCAACTTCACCTCAACATTCCCAGCAGACAAAAAAGCAATCTTCACCCCTTGTTCCTCTACAACCTCATAACCCTCAAATCTTAAACCGACAACCTCCGTAAAAAACCTCACAGCACTATCAAGATCCCTCACAACCACCCCAACATGATCCAATAACACCAACACAACCCCCATACACCTTTTAACCCACAAACAAATAAACATTAACTCAAACAAACGATCAACTAAAAACACGCAAGAAACACAAAACAAAAATAACATCAAAACAAATTGGTGCGGGGGGTGGGATTCGAACCCACGCAGGCCTACGCCACCGGATCTTAAGTCCGGCGCCTTTTAACGGAATCCAGCCCCTTTGTCCTGGTTTCCGCCGCTATTATAGTTTTTGGCGGTCTCGGCCACCCCCGCAGCCTGATAATTGTATACGAATAGCTTGTTTTTACTTAAGGTTTATTTTGCATGGTTTTGGTGGGGCCGCCGGGATTTGAACCCGGGATTCAGCCTAGCAGAGAAAACTCTGCTAGTCCACTGGGTCCCAAACCCAGCATCATACCAAGTTCTCCGATAAGCAGGTTTGGTCTGCCTATCCCTAGACCACGGCCCCTAGATAGTAACTGCATAAAGGGTGAACAATATCTGCTTTAAATAGTTTTCTAACATAGCTTTAGTAAAAAGCAATAAAAGACTTATGGATTTATTAATAAATCAAACCTAAAAATAACAACACATAAAGAACATACCTCATCACACCTTTACAACCCACAAATAAGAAAGAAATCACATTATATGAAGTAAGAAGAAAATGTCAACCATGTACTACGCCATTTTTACTACGCCATTTTTAGATCTTATGGACTATACTAGTTTTAACTAATTCTCTCCAGTTTTTCTCCACAATTCTGTGAATGTCCTCATAGGTATAATCTACTCTACGATCTATTTCTGTGCCCATCAGTTGTATCATCACGCGAAAAGCAACATGATGACTCGTCGTAGTATTCCAAAATACAATTTACATGAATTTAAAGTCAAAGCTAAGAAAAAAGTCTATGGAACTGCTTTAGAAGGATTCGTAACAAAAGATAATCTTGGGAAAGTTTGTTGGGAATACCTATCAATACCGCCAACAAAAAATGTTCTCAACGAAGGCGACGTTTGGGGACACATAATGAGAGCTGCAACATTAGCCCTCATCGACGACAAAACATTTTCATGGCACTTCGACGAAAAAAGAAAACTACCAAACGAAATAACCCAAAAAATAATTGAAGGTAAATCCAAGAAAATAAACTGGGAAAAATACACATGTACAAAAAGCAGATTCGACTTAATCATAAAGAAAGGAAAAATCAACAGCACGTTCAAAAATCTCCTTCAGAAAACACTAAGTAAACCAGACTTATCCAAAACAAGCATACTTTGCATAGCTTTATTCGCATCAACCTGCTTCTTCGGAACAAGAATAGGAATGGAAATGTACGTTAAACTCCCAGATAGCCTCAAAGGAACTCTAAAAACCGGAAAGGGAAAAATCAAAGTTTACATAATCCTAGCATTAATAAGCTACGCTCTGACGAACATCGACGACTACCAAGATTTCTCTAACCTACTGACAGGCAAAAACAGCGATGGAAGCCTAAAAGACGTGATAAAAGTCTTACTACAAACATTTCTAGGAAGCATTCTAAACGGCATACTCCTACAAATGTTAATAGAAGGAAACAACGTAATTCTCGCCGACCAAGCCATCCCATACATCGCCAGAACCCTATTCGGCAACAACGCATGGATCTTTGAAAAAATCATATGGCCGACCATCGACACAACAATACAAATATTCGCCAACGGAGGCCCAACAACATACCTACTGGGAACAGCCATAGGAATCCTCACAACACAAATACTACAACAAATAATACAATAGGAGGCACCCACATGACCAAGCTCCCCGAAAACGAAAAATGGATGTTCCACATGATACAAGAAATAAACCACTATTATGTTGTTGAATCAGTTTACTCTGAAATGATATATATTATCGAAGAACTGATGAAAAAAGGACTAATAGAAACCATAGAGCCAAAGATCATTTTTACTTTAAGTTTTGGCGAATTAGGTCTAGTAGGTGTTGAGTATCCAACAGATTATAATGAAGAACCATATATTGAAGAAGATAGAAATATTGCAGGTTGGAAATGTCCAAAAGAATGCTGCTACAACACAATTGTTTTCGAAAAAGACCCAGAAGGTGAATGTTGCGAAAAAGCATTAAAAAACTTTGAGAAAATGCGTAAAAAATTTCTAGTGAATGAAAAATATGAAGAAGTTCATAGGAAGATAGTTAAGGGACATATAACGTTTAATATTTCGCCTGAACACATGTTTGATTTACATGAAGAACTTAAACAATACAGTAAGACCATAGAAACCATAAGACTAGAAGGAAGACAGCTTTTTTCCTACAATGTATCCCTATACGTAGTTAGGAAGTGGTTAGAAGGTGAAGTAAGTTGGATGAATCTTGTGGACTTTGATGAAGTAGCTCGTAATCCACCCATTCCATGGGAAGATTTAACAGATGAAAAACTGATTATTGGAAAAATATTCAACGAACTTATCGATAAAGGAGACCTATACAGCTTTGCTGAGAAAAATGGTCTAAAGTGGTTTATTAAGGTCTGGAACGTCTTTGAAAAGTATCTAAGAGAAATCGAAAACCTAGAATTCGTAAAAAACAAACACTACCCAACAAAAAACGCAATAAAAACACTAAACAAAAAATACAAACACAAACTCGAATTCCACCCAATAGCAACCACCATATAAAACAACATCAAAAAACTACAAAAACTACAAAAATAAATTAATGGAGCCGCCGGCGGGATTTGAACCCGCGACCAGCGGATCTCTCGACTTACAAGGCTCTACAGCCTCAATTTACAAGTCCGCCGCTTTTGGCGGTTTTGTTTCCTCTACCGGCTGAGCTACGGCGGCTTTCTTTTAATTCTTTTGTGGGTATTTTTATGTATGTGGATATAAGTTTGTCGTTGTTTTTGATCTTCTTTTTAAGTGTTTGTGTGTTTCTTTGAATTCTCTTTTATGGGGTTTCTTTTCGAATTTTAATCAGTGTTTTTGTGTATTTAAAGTTAAGGTTGAATATGTGTGGTATGGTTGGGATTATTTTTGTGTGTGTATGGGTTGTGTAGGTTTTGCTGTTAGTGGAGGGTTTTGTGTCGTTTTGCTGCGTTTGTTAGTGCTTCTATTACTGGTAGTTTTTGTCCTGCTAGGAGTGATAGGGCTGCTCCTCCGCCTGTGGATATGTGGTTGATTTTTGTGTTTAGGTTTAGTATGTTTGCTATGGCTCCTAGGTGTCCTCCTCCTATTACTTTGTAGGCTTTTGAGTTTGCTATTGAGTGTAGGATTTCTGTTGTTCCTATGGCGTATTGTCTTTCTTCGAATATTCCTGCTGGTCCGTTTGCTACTATGGTTGCTGCGTTTGATAGTATTTTTGAGTAGTGTATGATTGTGTTTATTCCTATGTCTTTTATTTGTCCTTTTACTGGTAGTTTGTCTATGGGTACTTCCATTCTTTCGTTGTTTATTTCTACTGCTACGTCTTTTGGCAGTTCTATTGCATCCCTGTATTTTTCTAGGATGGTTTTTGCTTTGTTTTTTAGTTTTTCGAGATCCGGTAGAGGCTTTCTGTTTTCTTCTCCGATGTTGTATCCTGCTGCCTCTAGGAATACGTTTGCGAGTAGCCCTCCTAGTAGTATTTTGTCTGCTTTTCCTTTCTGGAGTGCTGTTAGCATTATTTCCATTTTGTCTGGTACTTTTGCTCCCCCTAGGAAAAATACGCAGGGCTTTTCTGGGTTTTGTAATACTTTTTCTAGCGCTTTTAGTTCTTTTTCCATAAGCCTTCCTGCAACGGTTGGTAGTACTTCTGCGAAGCCTACAAGTGATGGCTGGGATCTGTGTATGGCTGCAAAAGCGTCGTTTACGAATAGGTCGAAGAAGTGTGCTAGTTTTCTGACAAGATGGGTTCTTGCAAGGACTTTTGGTGGAGCTTCGATGTTTTCTTCTGAGTAGAATCTAACGTTTTCTAAGACTAGTATTTTTCCCGGTGATAATTTTTTTATTTCTTTTCTTGCCGCTGGGCCGAATATGTCATCTATAAATTTTACTCGATCACCTAGATATTTTCTTAGTATTCGTACATGGGGTTCAAGAGAGGTAAAATCCTTTTTTCCTGGTCTGCTTTGATGAGACATTAAAACTACTGCTGCATCTTCTAGGTCTTTGAGAGTGGTGAGTATAGCTTTTATTCTTGAGTCGTCCAAAATTGTTAATGTTTCCGGGTCTATAGGAGAATTTATGTCAACTCTGAGAAGCACTTTTTTTCCCGATACTTCAACGTCGTCTAGTGTTAGAAATTCGAATTCGTGCAATTTTTACCCCTCTTTATTGTTCATGCATTTGTGTCGGATTAAAGGGGCCCTGCAATAAAAAACATTTTACTTTAAATCGCGAAGTTTTAATATAAAGGGTTTAGTTTGACCCGAGAACTAAGTTTACACTTTCTACAATATTAATATAAAGACCGAGAACGGGTGTGTTTTGGTGCCGGGGCCGGGAGTTTCGTGCCCAGACCAGCAAGTCTAGGCAATTCGAACCCGGGACCTCCGGATGTCACAGGAAGGGACTATAAATTTCTGTACCCTATGAGTTTCGCCCTTGTTAATGTGGTTTTAGTCCGGCGCTCCAACCAGGCTGAGCTACCCCGGCACCTCTAGAAGATTTCGCAAACATTTCAATGTTAGTTATTATTTTGTTCCTTACTTAAGTTTGCTGCTATATTTAGGTTTCTTATGGGACAAGGATAATGTTATCTTTAATGTATATTTTGCAATGTGAGACTTAAAATGGGAGTAATATGCGAAGCACGGTGCATGGGATGCATTTCGTTTATTTTATAGGAAATTGTGTTGAATGATTTTATGAAGAGTATTTTCCTACAGATACGATGCGATGTAATACATTAAAATTTTGTATTTGGTCAATAACCTTGTTTTAAACCATTTATGTTTTTGACGTTGTTGATTATTAAATTGCTATGTTTGTTAACCTTTGAATTGCGGTTAAATAATGTAAAAAGTAAATTGGTAGAGTTAACTGATGGTTTGTGTTTTCAAAAAATATAATTTAAGGAAGGTTGGTGGGGCCGGAGGGATTTGAACCCTCGACCAACGGGTTTCTTCAATTCACCGCTCCAGAAGTTCTTCATCCCACTTCGGTCAACAAACCCGTCGTATGGGCTTCTGGAGCCCGTCGCCCCTAAGGGGGCCTAGTTTCGTGCTAATCCCTCACCTGGCTAGGCTACGGCCCCTACATCCTATTTTTATTAGTATTTTCTCGTTTGATAAATTTTTCGGCCAATATTTAATATTATGATTATAGTTTATCAATGAGGGAAAGTTTTTCAGAGTGGCGAGGGCGGGTTATTAGTGAACAAGCTATCTACCATAATAGCTCGTTTTAAACGAATTAATTGATTTTTAATTTGATAGTTACTTTAACATTTTTATTTTATAATTTTCTTAGGATAATGTTTTTATA
>JAGGSW010000116.1 GCA_021158895.1 Candidatus Odinarchaeota archaeon
CATTTTACATTATAACGTTACTTTAAAGAGTACCATTATTAATTGGGGATTATTGGTATAATTGTTTGTGTTTGGCGATGATGTAGGATCGCTAGCCCGAGCCGGAGCGGCTAGGGGGTAAGCCTGCGACGACTGAGCCACATTTATGTTAAGCGGATATTTTTACTGCGATCTTAATTTTATATCCAAAATAGCTTGATACTGTTTTATATTGATTATTGATTATTTCACTTATAAAGATATTATTTAATCATCTGACTATTTACAGTAATGTAATAGAATCTTTGCATAGGAAATCTATTAAATTGCTAGAAAAAATTAGCCAAAAATAATAAAGGATGAAAAGGTAAAATTACTAAAGGAAAAGTAAACTCTTAAGTTAAGAAAAACTACATTGTTGTTGAAACAAAACATATAATAACCTTTTCTTAAAATTACTTAAAGTTGGAGGAACCATCATAATGGTCTTGGAAATACAGTTAAGAGTTGCAGAGGCTCTTCAAAACGATGTTGGAAGAGGAATTGTACGCATAGATCCAGATGTAATGGATCAACTTGGTCTATCCTCAGGAGATATCGTTGAAATAGAGGGAAAGAAAAGCACTGGAGCCATGGCGCTAAGGGGTTACTCAACTGACAAGGGTAGAAGAATTATTAGAATGGACGGTTTAATTCGAGCAAATGCTGGAACAAGTATAGGAGAATATGTTAAAGTTCGAAAAGCATCCTATAGCCCAGCAAAAAGAGTTATACTTGCTCCGGCGGATAAAGGCGTTCGAATAATGACTTCAGGTGAAATACTTAAAAGAAATCTTTTGGGTAGACCTGTTAAGAGAGGAGATATTATAAGTACTGCAAGTCCTGTAAGACACACACCTTTTGATGACTTTTTTGGCGGCTTTTTCGGTACAGTTCCCTTTAGTCTCAGCGAGATGAGGTTTGTAGTTATTTCAACTCAACCTTCGGGTATAGTTCAAATTCAAAGAAAAACTATAGT
Organism: Candidatus Odinarchaeota archaeon; assembly: GCA_021158895.1. Lineage (GTDB taxonomy): Archaea > Asgardarchaeota > Baldrarchaeia > Baldrarchaeales > DXJG01 > DXJG01. The sequence goes on from JAGGSW010000116.1 coordinate 998, forward strand.
TGAAGTTGTACCGGAGGTAAGGGAATTACCAAAAGGTTTGCCAGCGATTACATATGAGGATATTGGTGGTCTTCATGAGGCTATTCAGAGGATTAGGGAGATGGTTGAGTTGCCTTTGAAACATCCAGAGCTTTTCCAAAGGCTTGGTATAGATCCGCCAAAAGGAGTGCTTCTTTTTGGTCCCCCTGGCTGTGGAAAAACATTGTTAGCTAGGGCTGTTGCAAATGAATCTGACGCATACTTTATCCACATAAATGGCCCTGAGATAATGAGTAAGTTTTATGGTGAATCTGAAAAAAGGTTGAGAGAAATTTTTGAAGAAGCTAAGAAGAATGCTCCTAGTATTATTTTTATTGATGAGATTGATGCTATTGCTCCTAAGAGGGAGGAGGTTACTGGTGAGGTTGAGCGTCGTGTTGTTGCTCAGCTTTTAGCTCTCATGGACGGTTTAAAGGCTAGAGGTCAGGTTATTGTTATTGGTGCTACTAATAGGCCTAATGCTTTGGATCCTGCTTTGAGGCGTCCTGGTCGTTTTGATAGGGAGATTGAAATCGGTGTTCCAGACAGAGACGGTAGAAGGGAGATTTTGCAAATTCATACCCGCGGCATGCCACTAGCAGAAGACGTAAACCTAGATGAATTAGCTGAGAGAACCCATGGTTTTGTGGGAGCAGATTTAGCAGCACTATGCAGAGAAGCAGCAATGCATACATTAAGACGTATTCTTCCCGAAATAAATCTCGACGAACCAGAAATACCGCCTGAAGTATTATCTAAATTAAAGGTTACTAAGAAAGACTTTGAAGAAGCACTAAAGATGGTAGAACCCTCAGCATTAAGAGAGGTAATGCTAGAAATCCCTACAGTGACTTGGGACGATGTAGGCGGACTTGAAGATGTGAAGAAATCGCTAAGGGAAACTGTGGAATGGCCATTAAAACATCCAGAAGCTTTTAGAAAGCTTGGAATACGACCACCAAAAGGCATACTTCTTTTTGGTCCTCCTGGCTGTGGAAAAACATTGTTAGCAAAAGCAGTTGCAAACGAAAGTGGTGCGAACTTTATAGCAGTTAGAGGCCCAGAAATATTCTCAAAATGGGTAGGTGAATCTGAGAAAGCAATAAGAGAAATATTTAGGAAAGCTAGACAAGCCGCGCCATGCATAATATTCTTTGATGAACTTGATGCAATAGCGCCTAGGCGAGGCCTTTGGGAAGGAACAAGAGTACATGAAAATGTCGTAAATCAGTTGTTAAGTGAAATAGATGGACTAGTCGAACTGAGAGGAGTAGTAATTATAGGAGCTACAAATCGTCCTGATATAGTTGATCCCGCACTTTTAAGACCTGGAAGATTTGATAGACTATTACTTGTGCCGCCACCAGACAGAAATGCAAGATATGAGATTTTCCGAGTACATACAAGAAACATGCCTCTTGCAGACGATGTAGACCTGAAAATACTGGCAGATAAAACCGAAGGGTATAGTGGAGCCGATATAGAAGCTGTGTGTAGGGAAGCTGGAATGTCCGCTATGAGAGAAAGTCCAGATGTAGATAAAGTTCATATGCGACACTTTGAACAAGCATTAAAAATGATAAGACCCAGCATAACGCCAGAGCTTATGAAACAATACAAGGCTGTTGCCGAACAATTAATGGGCGCCAGGGTAAAACTAGACACAAGCTACCTTGCATAACCATTTTAACATGTCTTAAGGTTTTAATTTATTTAGTATTACAATTCTCTTTAAGTCTTGGTGCTCTTGTGTCCCCCTAAAACGTTGCAAGTAGCTGTATAAAACATGGCAGGTTCAAAAGTTTATTATTAAGTCAGATTAAGAACACTTGTTAGATTTGTGTATAGTATTGTCATATGGGAGCGATAAAGCCATGTTTTTTATGTATTTTATTGGAACTGCTGGAAGCGGTAAGTCAACATTAACAGCAAGTTTTGCTGAATGGTTGAAAGATCACGAGTTAGATGCGATAACAGTTAATTTAGATCCCGGAGTTCGAATTTTGCCCTATACGCCAGATGTAGATGCGAGAGATTATATTAAAGTAGAGGATGTTATGCTTAATTTTGATTTAGGTCCAAATGGAGCACTTATTGCAAGTGTTGACATGTTAACAGGGAAAATAGATAAGATAAAGGAAGAAATCGAGGAATTAAAGCCGGGGTACGTTTTAATTGATACTCCAGGTCAAATGGAACTTTTTGCATATAGAAGCGCTGGGCCCCTTATAGTTTCTGCATTAGGTGGTGAAAATCAAGCATCAATATACTTAGTTGACCCGATTCTTGCTAAAAATCCTTATGGATACGTGTCAGTTCTCTTGTTGGGCATTTCGGTGGAGTATCGTTTTCAGATACCCCAGGTATATGTTTTATCCAAATCAGATTTGTTAGAGGAAAAAGAAAAACAAAAAATACTTGGATGGTCAGAAGACTTCTATAAGCTAGCTGAAACCATCGATCGGGAATTTTCCGGTTTGAGAAGAGAAATGAGTTTAAAGATTCTCGGTATATTAAATGAAATGGGTAGGCCAGGAGAACTCATTCCAGTTTCTGCCGCTAGGAACGAGGGACTAGATGATTTATATGCAATATTGCAGCGTATATATGCTGGAGGAGAAGATTTTTAGCCTTCAGATAAAATGTAAAAGGTTCTTTATCTTAATTAAACAAAGACACAGTAAAAAAGATTTTATGCCTTATGATGAAACTACTATTAACTAACCAAGTGGAAATCGCACAGCTAAAAATAAATATTGATTGCAATTCAATCTTTACAGTGCCTTAGGGGTGAAAAGTGTGAATAAGGTTAGGGAAATAATTGAAAAAGCGCGAATGGAGAATAGATCTTATTTGCTCGAAAACGAGGCAAAGACCATCATTAGGGAGTACGGAATTCCTGTGACTAGATTTGAAGTTGCTAGAACCGTGGATGAAGCTGTGGAATATGCGGAGAAAATAGGATACCCGGTAGTTTTAAAGATCATTTCTCCTGATGTAATTCACAAAAGTGATGTTGGAGGAGTGATGATTAATCTTAAAGATGAAAATGAGGTGAAAAAAGCCTACGAGGATATAATTAATAATGTTAGAAAACATAAGAGTGATGCAAGGATTATTGGTGTTTTAGTGCAGGAATATGCACCTGAACCGATTGCTGAGGTTATTGTAGGAATGACTAAGGATCCACAGTTCGGTCCCGCTATAATGTTTGGTTTAGGTGGTATCTTTGTTGAAGTGTTTAAGGATGTAAGTTTTCGAATTGCTCCACTTACGGAATATGATGCTAGAGAAATGATCACGGAAATTAAAAGTTACCCTATTCTTACAGGGATTAGAGGTAGAAAACCTGTGGATATTAACGAACTAGTCAATATTATTTTAAAAGTGTCAAAACTTGTCACAGAACATCCAGAAATCGATCAATTAGATTTAAACCCTATATTTGCATATGATAAAGGCGCATTAACTGTAGATGCACGTATAATATTATCGTTATCTTCTTAGTTAGGAGGATATTGGATGAAACTTACATCTCTTCTCGGTAAAAAAGTGTACAGTATTCTAGGTAAATACATTGGAACTGTTGTCGACGTTATGATTGATTTAAGAAAAAAAGAAGTCGCGAAAATCGATGTAAGTGCTAAGTCATTGAACGGCAAACAGAGGATATTAATACCATATCGTTGGCTCTACACAGTTGAAGACATTATTTTAGTTAAGGAAGACAATGTGTAATTTAAGTGAGCGTTATCGTCCAAATCTTCGTTGTCGTTGCTGATAGGTTCTTATGGCACGCCATAAATCTATTTTTCTAATTGCAGGCCAATAAACATCTAGGAAATAGAATTCAGAATACGCTGATTGCCAGAGAAGAAAACCTGAGAGTCTTTCTTCGCCAGATGTACGAATAATGAGATCTGGATCTGGCAAACCTGCAGTGTATAAATGTTTCTCAACAAGGTTTTCATCTATTAGTTCAGGATTAAGCTTTCCTTCTGCTACCATTTTTGCAATTTTTCTGAACGCGTCAACTATTTCGGCGCGTCCACCATATCCTATTGCAACGTTTAAGAAATATTTGTTATACGATTTAGTTTCTTCTTCTGCTTTCCTTATGATATCACGTAAATCTTTGGGCAACAAGTGTAACCTTCCTATAGCTTTTACTCTAACTTGATGTTTATGAATTCGAGGATCTGTAAGAACTTCTTCAAATTTTTGTTTTGCTAGTCTCATTATTTCTTCTACTTCTCTTTTATTACGGTTGAAGTTTTCTGTACTAAAAACATAGAGAGTTACAACCTTTATTCCTGCTTCCCAACACCATTCTAAGAAATCTTTTACTTTTTCAGCACCTATTTTATGTCCATTCCATGTTTCTAGTCCTAGTTGTCTTGCATAACGTCTATTTCCGTCCAGAATTACGCCAATATGTTTTGGTTTTTCACCTTGCTTTATTTGTCTCCATAATAACCACTCATAAAGTTTGTATATTGGTGCAAGTATACGCATATGTTTCCCCTAGCTCTAATTAATACTATTCTTAAATCATTTTTGATATTTTTTCTGCTGCTTGTTTCATGTAGTGAAAAATCAAGCCCAATTTTGCTTGTTTTCTTGCTGTCACAGTTAACACAGCACTTGGTCCAGCGCTCATTGTAACTATATATCCCTCTTTACCTTTAACGAATATTTGTTCTAGCTCTCCTTTTCCTAGCTCTGATGCAGCTCTTTCTCCTAGAGATAACATAGCTGCTGTCATAGCAGCTACTCGGGTTTCATCTACGTCGGTGGGTAACGCTGAGGCAATTGGCAGTCCTTCTATGCTAACGATTGCAGCAGCCTCTATATCGGGTACCGTAGCTTCAAGATCCTTAAGTACGTCTTCTAAGGTTTCACTACTCGACTCGGACATGGTTGTCACCTTGTTTGCAGCTTATTTTAGACCACTAATTTAATAATTACATAAGTTGTGTATTTTATGTCATGGTTTTTAAATTGTAGAGTTTTCTTAATAAAACTTCCCTAGCAATTGCTTGGAAAGCTCTTTTTATACCTATTCCTTTTGTTGCAATTGTTTCATATATGGGTACATCCATGGTTGCAATATTAAGTTTCTCTAAAATTTCTTCTTTATCTGCAGCATTTGGCAGATCTCTTTTGTTAATCATTATCACTAGTGGAACCTCTGTTCCGAGACGATCTTTTAATAATTCCTTCAATTCTTCCATACTTTCCTCATTTGCATCAAGCTGTGAAGGGTCTGAATCAGCTACAAAAATTATACCGTCTACTCCTTGTAAAATTATTTTTCGTTGATGTTTGTGTCTTTTTTGACCCGCTACTGTGTAAACATCAAATATTACGTCACCACTAGCTGATAACGGTGTATAGTCAAAGTATAACGTTCTCCCAGTAGGGTCCTCAATAGAGGTAAATCCACCTTTCGATAACCCTGATACATTACTATATATCCATCTGAGCGAAGTGGTTTTTCCTGATAAAGAAGGCCCCCAGAATATGATTTTAAAATGTACTCTTCCATCTTTGTCCTTTTTCAATGCTCTAACGCTCCCAAAAAAGTGTTAAAATTCTTCCAATTTGTCTAATGCTGATTTTAGTTTCTCACGTGTCTTTTCTTCTGTTGCTGGCAGTGTAGTTTGTTCAGAAAGAAATTCGTCTAGAACCTTTTCGAGTTCTGTGGCTGCTCTTTTCATTAATAACCGCACCATTCCTATGTTTACATCGGAATCCGTTATTACGCACAGTACTCCTTTTCCACAGCTTGCAGCAAAGATTTTTCCTTGTTCAAATTCCGAAGTTACTAACATTAGCTCCCCTATGTCCAAGTTTTTTCCTTGTTCTTCGCTTGCAACAAAGACAGCGCTTGCGATAGCTCCTATTCCGTCTATATCCACTGGGTAATAGGAAAATTTTGATGCATGCGCAATTGTAAGTCCTGTTCTATCTACAAGAATAACTTTCCTGATTCCACTTTCACTCTTAATGAGGTCGCTGAGGATTTTCTCAAATAATTTAACATCTATCATAATTTACACCTTCACAATAAACAATTTAACATTATCGTAAAACTACTAAAATGTAATCTTTTTCGGGCGCTATGAGTAACTCTTTTTTTGATGCATCAACTGTTAGAAAGTTAAGTTTGCCGGTTCCTAACTCATTAATTATTTTCTTTGCTTTATCAACAATTGATGTAACAAATGCTGCTATTTTTTCTGTTTCATCAGAACTTAGCGTGGAACTTAACGGTATTCCCTCAGCGCTCGTAATTACAACTCCTTTGACTCCTTTGTGGCTAGATAATCTTTCTATAGTATCTTTTATCCATTTCTGACTAATCATATTACTTCCCTTAATCGTTTATGCTCACAAAAATATCATATTAACTTTCTTTTAAACCTTAGTGTGGGAATTAAAATTTTTTAATAAATTCCGATGTTTAAAAGAAGCGTGACTAAGGGGTTAATTTAAATATAACTAGCCGCTAATAAACTATATGTCTTATTTACGGGAAGTGAAGAGAATGCATGATGTAGAAAGAATTAGGAAAATGCTCTTGAAATTAATGGATGAAATAACCGCTATTGAAGGTATAATTGCGATTTCAAGAGACGGAAGCATCATTTCCTCCGAATCTATCTCTAGAAGCCCAAGTGAAAACACATTAATGAAACTTGCAAAGACCGTCCAAGAACTAGACAATCTGAGTAGGGAATTAGGTAAGGGTATGATTAAAGAAGTCCATTTAGTTGGTGATGAAGGCTACGTTATAATTGCTTCATCGCCTACTCTGTCTCTTATAGCTCTCGCTGGTTTAGATGCTAGAGCACAACTTGGTTTAATAATGATGAATTTACGGAAAATTCTTGATATATTAGCATAGTTATTTTTAATCTTTTTGTTTCTTGTTTTTATATCGCTCATAAAATTATAAGACAAGCGAGTAATGTTGTATACGCAGTATTATTTGCTTTTATCGAATTAGCATACCCGTGGTATAGGTTCTCCATACGGCTTTTCAAGTACTCTTACTCCACCTACTATAGTTTTGAGGAAAACATACCCAGGTTTCTCCTTTTTAACTTCTCCTATGATCTGCGCATCCTTTCCGTACTTAGTTTTTCTTATTGCTTCCAAGACTTCTTCAGCGTATTCAGCATTTACCCCGATTACTGCTTTTCCTTCGTTTGTAACTTCAAGAGGGTCAATCCCCAGCATTTCAGCAGCTGCCCTGACTTCCTCCTTAACAGGTATCGATTCTTCATCTATCCAGATGGAAACCTTTGATTTCTCTGCTAGGTCGTTTAATGCTGATGCTAGTCCCCCTCTTGTTGGATCTTTCATTGCTGTTATTCCTCCAACGTTTAATGCCGCCTCTATCGTTTCCCATATCGGAGCTACATCCGATTTAAGTTCGGTTTCAAAGTCTAATCCTTCTCTAACTGCTAGCAGTGCTATGCCATGATCCCCTAAGGTTCCAGTTACGATAATTTTATCTCCAGGTTTAAGACCAGCATCGCTTATAACTTGTCCTCTTTTAGCTAAACCTATCCCAGAAGTTGCTATCACCAATTTATCTATGTGATTTCTCGGCATTACTTTCGTATCACCGGCAATTACAGCTACATTTACCTCTTCAGCCACTTTTGCCATCGAATTTAATATTTTTTCAAGATCATTAATTGAGAACCCTTCTTCTACTATTAATGCAGTAGTTATTGCTATTGGTTTAGCTCCCATTACAGCTAGATCGTTTATCGTTCCAGAAACAGCTAGGGTGCCAATATCTCCACCTGGAAAGAAGAGAGGATCTACCGTATGACCATCAGCTGTGACAACTATCTCGTAATTGTCTAGTGGAATTGTTGCTCCATCATCTAAATCATCCAAACCTAAGCCACCAACAGCTCTCTTTTTGAATTTGGGCACTATTATTTGTCTTATCAGCAACTCCATTAATGTCCCGCCAGCACCATGCGATAATTCAATGGTTTTTTCCATGTGTTGTCGCCTCCTTTCTGCATAGGATTGCTGAGATAAATTTATAAATTTGTTCTCAAAGGTCTAAATGCTAAGTATGCAGAGGGTGATCTTCGTTGGTAATATGGCATGGAAGGTCGCGTCGACTACCAACTGGAGCTAGGAGAAAGAAATTTAGAAAAAAGAGAAAGTATGAAATGGGCCGTGATCCGGCTGAAACTATCTTAGGTCCAGACAAGAGAAAAATTATTAGGACACGTGGAGGAAACACTAAGGTAAAATTATTATCCAGTGAGTATGCTAACGTCACCGACCCAAAAAGTGGAATTACTAAGAAAATGAGGATCATCGACGTAGTAAAGAATCCAGCAAATATAGATTACTCTCGCAGAGGAGTAATAACTAAGGGAGCAATCATAAAGACTGAGATAGGAACAGCTAAAGTAACAAGCCGCCCCGGCCAGAACGGGATTATAAATGCGGTATTAATTAAAGAGGAATAAAGTAAAATTTTATTTAATCCATTTACAAGATATGTTCCTATCTTAACTTTTATTGAGGAGGTTATTTATGCGTAAAAAGGGAAACTATATCATTTTGTGGTCAGCTTACTTTGATAAAAAACTGTCAAGAAGCCAGGGAAGACGAGTTCCCTTAAGATTCAGCGTTGAAAATCCTTCGCTCACAGAAATAGATAAAGCTGCTCGAAAACTTGGTTTTAAAACTATAGTTGAACCTAATAAAAGATATCCAAAGGATTGGTGGAATTATAAGGGAAGGATTTTAATAGAAGTTGGTAAAGAAAAATTAAAGAAGACTTTGATTCTTAAAAAAATCGGGAAAATATTGAAAGAGTTTAAGGTTCAATAAATTTAATTGCAATCGTCTTTAAGAGTAAGCTTCTTTGGTAAGACAAAAACATTTAGATAAGTGTGTAACCTGTTCAGAAAATATGCAGGAGGATGATTATTGAAACGATTAGGAAAAGTTTCCCATGTGTCTTCTCATAAAATGCTCATTTTGAAATCGGAATTTGCTCCTAGAATTGGTGATACCGTTGTTACAAAAAATTTAACCGAAATAGGAAAAGTTTCCGATGTTTTTGGTCCGATTTCAGAACCATATGTGGCTATTAAACCTAAAGATCGGACAAATTTGGATAGCTTGATCGGACAAATTCTTTACATTCTTCCATCTCCTAAAAAAATCAAAAAAGTTAAACTCAGGAGGAAAACGTTTGACAAAAAAAGAACAAAAAATAAGATGCCCCGAATGCGGAGAAGTTGAGTTAATAAAGGATTATGAAAGAGCAGAACTCATATGTACAAATTGTGGCCTTGTAATTAAGGAAAAAATGATGGATTTCGGACCTGAATGGCGAGTTTTTGACAAGGAACAAACAAAAGAGAGAATACGTGTTGGTGCACCAGCAACATACACCATACACGACAAAGGATTAACAACTATGATAGGCTGGAAGGATAGAGATGTATACGGAAGAAATTTGCCGCCAATAAAGCGAGCCCAGATACATAGGCTACGTAAGCTTCAAAGACGTTTATCTGTTTCCGATGTTATCGAAAGAAACCTCATTTTTGCATTATCAGAATTGAACAGAATGGCATCACATCTAGGTTTGCCAAAAAATGTTAAGGAATCAGCAGCCGTTATTTATAGAAAGGCTGTTGAGTTGAATTTAATTAAGGGACGTTCTATCGAGGAAGTCGCAGCAGCTGCAATTTATGCGGCATGTCGGCAGTGCAAAATTCCCATTACACTTGACGAGATATCAGAGGTTTCAAGGATAAAAAAGAAGAATCTAGGTAGGAATTATAGATTCTTGGCAAAAGAACTCCATATGTTATTTCCTCCAGCTAATCCAATCGACTATGTTCCTAAGTTTGCCTCTGAACTTGGCCTTTCAAGTAAAGTACAAAATATGGCAATAAACATAATCAAACAAGCTAGTGTAAAGGGCATAACCTTTGGTAAAGGCCCAAAAAGTATTGCCGCGGCTGCGATATATATTGCTGGAATACTTATGGAAGAGAGAAGGACACAAAAACAAATTGCAGAAGTTACGCATGTAACGGAGGTTACCATTAGGAACCGATATAAGGAACTCGTTGAAAAATTAGATTTGAAAACACTACAAAATGTGACATGGGAATGAACATGGAAGAAGAGGCATATGAACTTATTAAACGTGCAGGAGAAAAAGGTGTCTTACAAAGTGAATTATGGAAAATACTCAAAACAAACAGCCGAGAAGGGTCGCGAATAGCTACCAAATTGGAAAATAAGGGGCTAATTAGAAGAGAGAGAGTCCTTTATAAGGGAAGATGGACGTTTAAATTGATTCCAGTTAAGACTGAAACAAAAGAAGTACAGTGGACAACTTTGGACGGATGCCCATGCTTTACGTGTCCTAATATCAGAGAATGTAAGCTTGGGAGCGCAATCACGCCAGCAATGTGTAAAAATTTAACGGAATGGATAAAGAAACTGATAAAAAAGAGTTCTACTTAGTTTTAACCATTAAAATTAAAGGCTATTATGTACATTTCTGCGCTTTCCTTACGGGATGCTTCAGGTTTTGTTACTTTAACCATTTTAAAAAAAGCTCTAACCTTATCTAAATAATTATTGAAGAGATCTCCTTGAAAAACTTTTACAACAAATTTTCCGCCCTTTCTAAGGACCTTTCTAGCTATCTTTAGAGAAGTTTCAGCCAGATATATTTGCCTAGCATGATCAAGTTCCCAAATACCACTTACATTAGGTGAACAATCACTCAAAACAAGGTCTATCTTACCATTAGCTACTTTAACAATTTTCTCTAAAGTCTCTTCACGAGTTATATCTCCTCGGATGAAGTACACATTGGGAAGAGGAGCAATTTCAACCAGATCAACACCGATAATTAAGCCGTCATCCCCTATTCTGCTTAGAGAATACTGCAACCAACCGCCCGGCGCACAACATAGATCCAGAACTTTTTTAACTCCTTTGAAGATCTTAAATTTTTTGTCTAATTGCTCAAGTTTATAGGCAGCTCTAGATCTTAATCCTTCAAGCTTAGCTTTTCTATAGTAAAAATCTCTTCTTCTCTTTTTTAACCAATCCTTACCCAACAAGTTCACCTCTTTACAAACTTAACTTTAACATTAATTCTTTTCGATTGCCTTAACAGTTTCCAACAACTCCTTACGAGACGCATTTGTTTTTATTCCATAAGGGCAAAAATGCGTTTCATAAGCATTAAATCCTCTTTCTTTTAATTTTTCTATCAAAATCGCTTTAGGAGGTACATGAACTTTAGCTTCCTTACAAACTTTATGAACATCGTGATAAAAAATTGGCGCATCAGCTTCTCCAAAAATCTTCTCCACAAATTTCAGAGCATATCTCTTAGTGTAAAAGTCCGATTTTTCAAGTATTGCGAGCATACTTCTGCAAAACTCTTTTTCCAGCATTTTATCTGTCCAGAGCGGGCCTCCCAGTTCAATTTTGGTAGATCCGCAAACTCTGCACACATTCGGTAAAGAACCTACAATTTCTCTTAAAACTTCTCTGTGATTACAATTAAAACAATGTAACACATATCCTAATTTTTCAACACTTTTATTTGCGTTTTTTGCACCTCGGCTAGTTCTTAGAAATATTCTTAGGTGATGTTCATTGAAGTAGGAGAAAATTGGATAAATACTTATATCTT
>JAGGSW010000009.1 GCA_021158895.1 Candidatus Odinarchaeota archaeon
CTTTACAAATATATAGAATAAGTACTCATTTATTGTATTTAGGTTATTAAAATTAAATTTTAATGTAAACAATTGACTATGAAAGGTTTATATTTCTCTCACAGTTTTTGGTTGCCAAATTTGGAGGGAACTGTGTGGTCGACGTGCCATCTGCCAAAAGTGAGCAAGAACCAAAAACCATAGACTATGGAGAAATACCACTACGTGATGAGCTCAAATGTTTTTTGAGCCAAAATCCGTTGCAGTGATTGGGACTTCTGCGACACCAGGCAAGCTTGGTTATAACGTTTTATCAAACCTTATTGAGGGCAAGTTTCGAGGTAAAGTTTATCCCATTAATCCGAAAGCGGATGAAATACTTGGACTCAGATGTTATAAATCTATCTTAGATGTTCCAGATGAGGTTGATCTTGCCGTACTCATTGTTCCGGCAAAATTATTCCTGAAGTTTTAATGGATTGTGTTAGTAAGAGCGTTAGAGCGGTTATTATTGAGGCCGGTGGATTTGCTGAGATAGGTGGAGAGGGATCGATGCTTCAAGAGAAAATACGTAGTATTGCTAAGAAGGAACGGATCAGAATTGTTGGTCCAAACTGTGCAGGAATAGTTAACACTCATAAAAATCTCATAACAACTTTTGCTAATGTGAAAAATCTTAGAAAGGGAGGTATAAGTTTCATAACACAGGCTGGTATCTTTGCAGCTGGTATGTTTGAAATATACGGTCCCAGATGGGAATCAGTAAGGTTATCACTATTGGAAATAAGGCTGATGTAGATGAGGCAAATTCAAAGAATGGCAAATTCCAAGAAGAACATGTTAGAATATCTTGCAGAAGACCCAGAGACAAAAGTTGTGGGTATGTATCTTGAGGGTGTAAGTGATGGCAGAAAGTTTTTATCAGCATTTAAAAAACTGTTTTAAAGAAACCTGTTGTAATATTAAAGGGTGGGAGAACTGAGGAAGGCAAAAAAGCTGTTAGTTCTCATACCGCAAGTCTAGCTGGAAATGCAGAGATTTATGATGCTGCCTTTAAACAATATGGAGCAATAAAGGCTGAAAACCTTGAGCAATTATTCGATTTTGTTAGATTTTTTGCCTTACAACCATTAATGAAAGGAAATAAAATTGCCGTTGTAACCTATGCCGGATCCATGGGAATATTATCTGTTGACAGAGCTGTTTCACTTGGATTGGAAATAGCTGAACCTTCAAGCACTGTGTTGAAGAAGCTTAAAGGAATAGCTTTTCCATGGACAAGCAGCTTTAATCCGCTTGATTTAAGTTTTCTAGTTACAACAGAACAGTACGTTGAAAGCACTAGAATCTTTATGAAAACAGAAGAAATCGATGGGATTTCTCTCATTGTTCCAGCACTTAAAGTAGTTGAAGTAGGTAAAGCAGTTGCTGAAGTGCTGGAAGATGGGAATACTAAGCCTCTAGTTTTTTACGTCCCATTAGGAGAATATGTAATGGGCAATACACAAAAAGTTGAGGAACTGGGAATACCCTGCTATCCAACGCCTGAAAGAGCAGTTGATGTGCTCCACATTTCTTACAAATACTATCTCTATTTGAGAAATCGTGAAAAAATATGAATATCTAATGCTTTAAATAAAAAGCAGCAAAAATAGTATAGAGGCAACGAGTGTTGGAATAAATGTGGCAATTGCGGCATTTTTTGCAATTGAATACCCGATCAGAACAGCGGATGTTAATATAGATACTTGATGTTCTCCCATAACTTTTAATTTAGGTATCTCTACTATTTTAGATCCCACTTTTACTGGTTCCATGTTTTTTTCTGCTTGTTTAGTTAGATCAACAACATAGGTAATTAATTCCTCACAATCGATTCCTCTTCCAAGGGGAACATATCCGCCTTTACTGGGAGACACCGCATTTACTTCATGAGTATCTGTAGTCATAACCTCAGCATCCTTTATTCCAAATTCTTTCCTTAGTCGATCAATTATTTGTTCTCTAAGACCAAAATCCAAATTATTACTATCAAAAACAACATATGCATAATACTCGCTGCCAATTTCCATAAGCAAAACAGAAACACCATCACTTCCCAAGCCTTTCTCCAACGGGATATTAATATCTCTACCCTTGGCAACTCCTATTTTAAGCGGCCTTACGGACATATTCAACAATTGTTTAAAACTTTTTTGCGCTGCCAAAATAAGTTCCTTAGCAGTTTCAGAACCTATTAATACATCTTCAAATGTTTCACCCATACAATTGTGGGCATCAACAAAGAAAGCCTTCTTGCTCCCTTCCTTTTCAATTATTTTGGTGGTCAAGAGTCCCACACCGAGAGAGATGTCATCCATCGGTAAAGGTGAGCGGGTTGCAATAATCAATGTAAGATCGCCGAGAGTCTGAGTTTTTACCGTCATGGTACCCTCTTTAGCGTAAGTTATTGAGGTAGCTCCATCAACATAGCTGATATCGTTTATGTTTCTGATAATTTCATCTAGTACGTATTGGAGTTGATTCTTTGATGTTAAATTAAGAGAGTGATCACATGATCCGTGGAGTACTATAACCTCCGCCCCTGTTTTCTGCTTTAGCTCTTTAGCTAGAAAATGAGGTAACAAACTGCTCCCAATGGTTTTAAAGGGACCTGGATGGATGGTTGGAATTACCAAAATAGCTTTCATGCGTCCCTTTATATTTTTGAAGCATATAACTGCCACAGGCAAAGTTCTCTCCTCACCAATTCTAGTTAGAAGCGCCTCTAAGGGCATGTCTTCCTGCTCTGTCCATTCAGCAATAAAGGCTTTAAAAAGATCTAAGCCGCCAACACCCAGAGATGATTTTATACTGCTATTCACGGTTTTAAGATATATTGATGTAGAAAATAGAAAGATTAACAAAATCAAAATCAAAGGAATAACATACTGTTTTACTGAGGGTATTGGAAGTTCCTGAGGAAAAAGAAAGTTTAATAATACTTCTCTTAAAAGTATTAGGATAAAAGGCTGAATTGTGGATATGGTAATTACCTCTGGCACAGAGATTTGTGAAATAGAATAACAAGTGATAATTCTGAACGATGTCATTATAGCTATACCAACTATAAGTGAAAACACGGCAACTCCATAATTACCGATCGATACTAAGGCTGATAAACCATATACTGCGTATAGAAGAATAACAGAAAAAGTGTTTAACGCTACAAGTCTTCTGAAATTTAGAACTTTAGTTTTTCCCTTAATTATCATTAAACTCATAATGGCTGAAATAATTAGAGAACCCCAAATTTCAATAATGCCTTCGCAAATAATATAGGGAAATATTATTAAATCTAAAGTTCTAAGGTAGAACGAAATGTTAGATAAAAACGCCATAAAAAGGCTTAACAGCAAACTGAAAATCAGAAGTATCTTTGTACTTGGCAGGGCGAAAAGTTTACTGTAAATTCTTACAGCTCTCTCTATCCTACTCAAAACTGTCAGCCTCCAAGTGCTCAATAGAAATTAGAATTTGAATAGGTGGGTGTGTGAAGTAGATGAAGAAAAACACACTTAAAGTTACTGTTTCTAGATGCCCAATCTGCGGCAATGAAACGTTAATGGAAAAAATGACAACAGTTGCTATTCCCCACTTCGGAGAAGTTTTACTATTAACTCTCCAATGTGAAAAATGCGGTTTCAAACACAGTGATATAATTTGCACAGCAGAAAGAACCCCTTCGCGATATTCTCTTAAAGTGGAAACATCTCAAGACCTCTATGCGAAGGTAATTAGGTCTTCAACAGCAACTATAAGGATACCTGAGTTGGGCATTAAAGTGGAGCCAGGACCAAGTTCAACGGCATTTATAACAAATGTCGAAGGAGTACTAGAAAGAGTGAAAGATATCGTTGAAATGGCTAAACGATGGACAAAAAACAATGAAAAACAAAAAAGATGTGATAAAATTCTAAGTACAATCGAAGAAGTAAAAAGCGGAAAGGAAAAAATTACAATTATAATTGAAGATCCACTTGGGAACAGTGCAATAATTCATTCACAAAAAAACAAAGTAGTAATGGAAAAACTTTCACAAGATGAAATTAAGAAATTGAGGACCGGGTTGTTAATAATACCCTCTGTTTCGTTAAAAAGTGATGATGATATCTATGGGAATGGTATCAATCCATAGGATCTCAGCCAAGCAATTCCCACTAGAATAATCAGGAAAAGCGAAAGTAAAACGACAGCTACTGGCCCGACTTTTATCCCTCTAGTTTCATCTTGGAAGAATCTAATTAATCCAGCACCAGTTACAGGCATCGGTCCTTCTCTTTTCTTCTTTTTAGACTTACGAGGCAAGTGATACCCTCCAAATTATCTAAAAAACTAAATTAAAGAACAAAATATTAATTTTTCTCCCATATCTACATTTGCAGAGTCACTGCGATTCGAAGCGTTACAAATCATATAATGATACAGCGTAACCGTTTGGCAATGAAATTTCGACTAGAAACCATTCCGTTGAGAACTTAGTGTCTAGTGCTTTTAAACAGTCTAATACGTCTCTCCGCTTTTACAACTATCCTCTCACAAAATTATACCTGACTTTCAAAAGAGTTGGAATTACCGAGTAGAATTATTAAAGTAGCCGTAAATAGCTAATAGACATATTGATAAGTTCAAAAGATAAACTTAATATACCTAAAATAGGAGGGATAAGAATCGTGAAAGAAACAGAAGCAAGAGAATACTACGATAAAATATTTAAGTTATTAAAGAAGCACCATGAATGGTTTCGTAGTGCAATTCCGTTAATTGCTTCCGAAAGCCCAGCATAAACTGCTGGGTCGGAAAAACATCCCAAGTCCAGCAGTCAGAGAGTGTCTATGCAGCGATTTTGGAAACAGATACGCCGAAAGTCCCTGACTTGTAGGGACCGGTAAGGTTGGCCAGGTGAACGTGTATACGCAGGTTGTGTCTATATAGATCAAGTAGAGGAAATTGCTATCCAATTAGCTAAAAAACTATTTAATGCAGAGTTCGCCGACGTTCGTGCTATTAGCGGCGTAATTGCAAACTTAATAGTATATACGGCTTTCACTGAACCTGGAGACCACATTATGAGTATATCCATTCCATCGGGTGGTCATATAAGCTATGCAAAGAAAAAGCTTTGGGGCACAGCTGGGAAAGTTAGAGGATTAAAGGTACATTACTTTGATTTTGACGAAAAAGAAATGAACATTGATGTTGATGGAACGGCTAAAAAGGTTAAAAGACTTGAAAAGCAAGGAAAACGAATAAAACTTTTCATAATGGGCGCTAGTGTATTTCTTTTCCCAGAACCAGTAAAGGAGATCAGAGAAATTGCAGACGAGATTGGCGCGTATATACACTTTGACGGCGCACATGTCGCAGGGCTAATTGCTGGCGGGAAATTCCAAGATCCCTTAAGGGAAGGTGCAGATGTATTTACAATCAGTACTCATAAAACATTACCAGGACCACAAGGAGGGGCGGTCTTTTCACATAACAAGTATGCGGAGGTTTTAAAAATGGCAGCTTTCCCATCTACAATGAGCAATCATCACCTACACTTGGTCGCTGGGAATAGCAGCAGCTAAGGCTGCTGCTACCAAGAGCAGTGGTTTTTGCAGAGATGCTTGCTTTCGGTAGGGAATACGCAGAGCAGATTATCAGAAACGCGAAGGCGCTAGGTCAGGCCTTATATGAGAGAGGTTTCAAGGTTCTCGCTGAACACAAGGGATTTACCGAATCGCACACGATTCTAGTAGATATTAGTGAAACACCACTAAAGGATGGTATGACGGTTGAGAAAAAACTAGAGGAAGCTAATATCATTGTTAATCGAAATCTGCTTCCGTGGGACAAAAGAGTTGGAAGAGATTATAGGAGACCTGGAGGTATACGTTTAGGCGTCAGCGAGATAACTAGACTAGGGATGAAAGAATCCGATATGGTTGAGGTAGCTGAATTAATTAAAAGAGTTGTTTTGGATCAAGAAGATCCGAAAAAGGTCGCTAAAGATGTTGCCGACTTCAGAAAAGACTTTCAAAAGGTTCATTATTGCTTTGACAACCTGACTGACGCCTATGAGTACATTAACATTAGAGGGTACTTTAACCTTAAGAAATAAACCAAATTTTTCTACAATATTTTTTGCAATAAACATCAAATATCATAAGTAAGTTAAACTAATGAATAAAATATTTGGAGGATGCCTAGTGCACATTAGGGAATTTCAAAACTTAATGAAAGAATTATACTATCATAGAGATTCTAAACGTGGAATATTTAAAACATTTACTTGGTTGGTTCAAGAAATAGGGGAATTAGGTAGAGCACTGCTAGACAATGACAGAGAAGGGCTAAAGGAAGAAGTCGGAGATGTTCTTGCTTGGCTTGCCAGCCTATGCAATATTTTGAACATAGACTTAGAAGAATCTGCAATAAACAAATATCATGGGGTTTGCCCCAAATGTGGAGAAAAACCGTGTCGATGCTCGACTGAGCAGTAACTTGTGCATTTTAGTGGAAATCAGCTTTTTAAATTCGTTGGTTATGAAGTGTCAAGAGACTTGCTGCATACAATATGTTTGTCAAGAGTTAAAGTTTTATAAGTGTTGGTTCACTTATCTTTGTGGAGTTTTAATGAGAGTTTTACACATCATAGTTGTTGTTCTTAAACGCCGTTTGAGGAGGCGGAGCTATGAAAGTCAGTAATATCATGACTAGAAACGTAGTGTATGTTGAGGTTCCAGGGAACAGGGAGCACTTACTGGAATTAATGGATAAACACGGGGTCATGGGACTACCTGTAGTGAAAAAGGGGACAAAAGAAGTTGTTGGAATAGTTACTCGTACTGATTTAATGCAAAAGCCTGATGAAGAGCAAATAGCTATGCTTATGACACGAGATCCTATAGTAACCACTCCGGATGCGGATATTACGGATGTTACGAAGATACTGCTCGATAAAAATATTCGTAGGCTACCTGTTGTTGAAAATGGTGAACTTGTTGGTATTGTAACAGTTGCAGACATTGTTTGGAAGGCTATCTCTCGCATGAATATTGATAAACCAATTAAACCGTATGTACAGAAGAAAATAACTGCCGTGTGGGAAGGTACTCCTTTACCTGTTGCATATATAGTTATGCGGCTTGCTGATGTTCAAGCATTACCAGTTCTAGGTAATGAGGGTCAACTCGTAGGAATAATCACCGACACTGATTTTATCTCTCTTAGTGAGGTTGTTGATGAAAGTAAAGTTTCTGAAGTATCTGCGGCTAGTGAGGGAACTAAATGGTCATGGGATGCATCTACATACATCTATATAGCTAAAAAGAAACTAAAATTGCCAAAAAAACTGGTTAGCGAAGTTATGGTAACCAACGTCATTAAAGTAGCTGAACAAATATCGGTGAGTGAATGCGCAAAGATGATGAGAAAATACGATATTGACCAGTTCCCGGTGGTAAACGCTAAAGGAGATCTAGTTGGAATGATTACGGATGTAAATCTCCTTAAGGCGTTGCTGGAAATTTAATTTCTAAGTATTTATCTATTAGTCGTTGACCAAGACCCGTCAATAACCATTTATAAGGTTTCTTTCCCTTCCTTGATACAATCTTTTCTTGCTCCAACTTTTTTAAGTGATGTAAAATAACTCCATAGCTAAGATTAGTCTTATCGCTTATCTCTTTTATAGTTCTTCCAGAACCTTCTGCTTCCCTAAGACATCTTAAGATAAGAGTTCGTACAATTAAGCCGCGCTTCATGTTCCTGATTTTTGATAACCGTGCGAGGGGATCTATGTAGTCTACCTCTTTTAGCATTGAAAATCCCAGCCGACATAATATATAATCTTCTTCATTAAAGGGAATAATCTAAAAACATAAATGCTTATCGAAACTGTTTTAAATTCTGAATTAGGATAAAATAAACTAACACCATGAATGTCAAATAGACGTCAAAGATTCGAATAAAGGTTCATATGAACAGGTTCATGAACAATAACGGTGAAATTTAAAGCGAAATTGATACATTGAAGTGGAGCCTTATCCAAGATTAAGCAAAAATAAACCTTATAATCGAATAAAAATGTATAGAGTTTAAAAACTTAACATAATAAGAAACAACTCCAGCGGTGAGGAATATGCGCCGTGCTTACGTAATTTTAATAGCTTTAGTACTTCTAACAATAGTATTTGCATCTGTGCCCAGAGGCGTAGCAATGCTTGAAGAAGAAGTTATAGTTCTTTTTGACGAATCTCATGGCCAAAACTTGACATATACTCTTAGGAATTTTACAAAAGCTATTGATGCCCTTAACGGATCCGTATTAGAATATAAACCGGGGAGATATGCAAAATATCTTGTACGTATACTACCTCCTAATGCAACTCTTAATTACTCAACGCTTGAGGGAGTTGACATAGTAATTATTGGTAACCCAGACCAAAATGCATCTTTTAGTGAAGGTGAGCTTTCTTCACTGGTAAACTTTACAGAACACGGTGGAAGCTTGTTTCTAATGTGTGATCCTCAGCTTAACGAATCTGTATACGGTGAGATGGGTAATCCAATGGAATTAAATAAAATACTATCGGCATTAAATATTTCTTCGGTTTGGTTTTCTTGCAATGATTCTCTCGGTGATGCTATATTTAATGAGAATCACAGTGTAGTTCAACACCCATATTTTGTGTACGTAAACAGAACCGAGTTTAGTAACGAAACAAGCATATCTGATAACATTAAGAGGGTTTTAACATTTTCTTCCAGTATAGTTGTCAAGAATAACAAGTGTATTGTTGCAACGGGGGATAACATGTCCTATGCAATAATGCCAAATGGAAACTACACATTTCAAAATGGCACAAAACCTCCGTGGCTAGCTATATACGCTGATGGCAAATTTAAAGTAGCTCTTTGTGGATCTACCGTAATGTTTAGTGATCTAAATGTAAAAGGTCTTGAAAAATCGTGGATAGATGTAGAGGACAATAAAATACTGTGGCTTAATATAATTAAGTGGCTGACTCCCCTCCCCAGTCCAATCAACGTGTTAAACTACTTCACCATAGCGGGAAGTATAATACTAATTTTAGGTGTGGCTTCTTTTCTAGCCTACAAGATATATGGAGATCAAAGAAAATTGGCTAATTTCCTGCCTTACCGTAAAAGCTAGCATACGCATTTTTTCGTCAATTGCCGAATAACTATAGTCAACTTCATAGTAATATTTTTATGGAATCGGGAAGCGAGATAATACTCAAACACAGGTCAAAGAAACCTATTATTTGTCGATAAAATATTCGAGTATCTTACATGGGAAGCAGATTGTAGTGGTAAAATGTTGGTGGTGAGAAATATTGCCTAACTTATTCCAAATAATTTCAGGAATCATCGTCGTTGGTCTATTTGGTATGCTCTCTGTAAAAAAGAAAGCTGTTGATAATACTGGATTAGTCGCCGGGCTTGCTGTCGGATTGTCAGTTTGGATACTTGGCGGCTGGCAATGGTTCTTAATAATATTAGTTTTTCATCTGATAGCCGCACAGTTTACGAAGTATAAATACGAGCTTAAAAGAAGGAGAGGAGCAGCTGAGGAGAAAGGCGGTGCGCGCGCATGGTACAATGTACTTGCTAACGGTGGCATGGCTATGCTTTTAGCAATTCTCGAGGGATATGGAAAGTTCGGCGGGGATGTGTTCTTTGCCGGTTTCCTAGGCGCAATAAGCACGGCTACTGCCGATACTTTAGCCACGGAAATAGGTCTTTTGAATCCAGGAAATCCACGGCTAATAGTAAATCTTAAGAAAAAAGTTGAACCAGGAACTTCAGGTGGAATAACCCCCCTAGGTGAATTTGCTACATTCACGGGGGCCTCCATAATTGGACTAGTAGCATTTCTTCTTCAAATCACTGGTTTTCTCAATGTAAACTGGGGAATTAAAACGTTATTCATAAGCGTCGTTGCTGGTTTTCTAGGATGCACATTTGACAGCATTCTTGGAGCAACGGTTCAAGCGGTTTATCGATGTCAAACATGTGGTAAAATAACTGAAAAGCGTATTCACTGTGGACAAAAAACAAAGCACATAAAGGGTTATGAACTCATAGAAAATAACACAGTTAATTTTATATCAACCGCTCTAGGAGCGCTAATAGCAATGCTTCTATACTTAAACATCTAGGCGATAGACGAATACACTCTAAATATCTCTATACATTTTAATCTAAAAACTAAATTACTGCAACCTGTAGTATTATTCGCTCTCTATGGTGGCATAATATCTATCTATAAACTCGCCGTAGACATCTACTGGCTCTGAAAGCGGGTTTATCTTAATAGTGTCTGAAAGCCCACAACTACCGCATTGTACAATAGCTATGCCTTCTTCTTTTTTCATTTCTATTCTAACAGCTTGAGCTCCACAACTTGGGCATTCAAATATCGTTGGAAGCCTTCTTACAACCCTTCTTACAACCTTTCTTCTTTTTCTTCTCCTTCCCATTTGTTCTCACCACTTTACCAATTCTAGGTAACTCTCAAATATTTCCAATTTAAATTTACCACATCAAAAGAAGACGAGAAATAGGTGGTATAGAGTGGAGAACATCTTTATAATCCGAAATAAAGATGTAAAAAGAGTTCTAATGGGGGTTCCAAAGGGGCATAAACATCATAGATGTGTGATTGAGTTAAAAGATGGCAAATTTCTGATTTTTCACGAAGCAACTATCGCAAACATAGTTAGAGCTTACGTAACCATTAAAACACATCCCCAAAAACAAGCTATAGAACTTCTCTGTAAAGAGTTAAAAGACAAAAAACCAGGATTTGCAACATATCAACTATTAGAGGCAGAAAAGAACGAAAACGAAATATTAGGAGAACTTGAAAAAATCTTGGTAAACTAGTGAATACCCAAATAAAGTTAGAGAACTTTCTTCATCTCATCTATTAATTTTTCTGCCTCTATAATTGGATCGGCTTGTTCTACATCAAGTACATGTAGTTCCAATCTATCCGAGACATCATTATATGTAATAGTTCCGCGAAAAACCAAGTCTTTCCCCGTAACTTCGTTGAGCCTTGACAGAAGTTCATCATGAGTAACTTGACCTAATCGAGTCTTAAGATCTAGAAGTTTAACTGCGACGTCGTTCCAACACTTAGCAACAATAGTATCGGAGCCATCGTCAATAATGCAAGCTAATGTTAATCTTTGCACAGGATTATCTATTTCTTTACCGCAATTTGGACAGAACCATTTATCATCTATTAATTCAGCCTTTTTGAAACAGTCCGGACAAGCATTGTATAATAAAGGTCTATCAAAAAAATATACTATCGAAGCTCTAACTTCTACTCTCTCATTTTCATTTACATCTTTAAGTTTAACTCTACGGAAATCAGCTATATGGGTAGGTCTTTGTATTTGTACAGGAGGGGCTAAATATTTTTTCCCTAGTATCTCTGTAGTTGATAGCTTGCTTATATGTATCTCTAAATCTCCAGATATTCCTTTTCTAACATATCCATGAAGTATTTGAATAATATCTCCCTCCGAAATATTGCTAAGCCGTTCGGCCTCATTATCCCACGCCACAACCCTTACTGCATTTCCATCTTCATCAGAAAGCATAAAAACTAATCTCTTCCCTATACTTCCATCTCCGCGAACAAATTCTCTTAAAGACTCAATCCTTGAGACAATACCCTTAACATTTATGTATGGAGTTTTAACTCCCATTGCTAAGTCTCCAATCGACGTAAACTGAAGTTTCGGAGCAGAAGCAGATGCCAGCAATTTTTCATCCACATCTTCAGGCTGAAGGACCCTAATTATACTTTCGGAATCGACATGCACTTCCAAACTCTCCATTCTCCCAGATCTAGTATATGCCCCCTCCAATTCAACAATATTTCCTTCACTTAATTTTTCGGCTTCTTCGGCCTTTTCATTCCAGAATACAACTCGTATTTCCCCGGTCTCGTCACCAAGAATTGCACTCAAGATTTTCCCCTGTTTCTCACCCCTTTCAAAACTTGTTAAGCTACTTTTTTTCTTTATAATGCCACGTAAAACTATATTATACATATTTGCACGTAATTCTTCTATTTTTAAACGCTTCCCCGATACTTTAGGAATTTTTTCAGAGTCGACATCTTCGGGGTTTACAACGATCTTCCCTTTGCTTCCTACGTGTACCTCTGCATTTCCATCTCGACCTTCACGAACATCTGCGCCAATTATACGTAATATATCATTTCTCTTTATTTCTCCTTCCTTTATCAATTTTATATGGCTGCTATTCCAGAATACAACTCGTATTTCCCCGGTCTCGTCACCAAGAATTAGTGACGCAACTTCGTTCTTTCTGTTATCTATTGTGAATTCTCTTATCGGGAAAATATGTAAAACTCGTCCAATAAGAGTAGCATTCCTCATACCAGGTTTTAATTTATTTATATCTATTTTTCCCTCCGATATAAACTTATCAAAGAAGTTTAAACCTAATTCCTTTGCAACAAGCATAGCAGCACTCTTGTCTGTAATTAATCCACCCAATTCTTCTTTTTTCTTTTCAATTAATTCTAG
>JAGGSW010000006.1 GCA_021158895.1 Candidatus Odinarchaeota archaeon
CTTAAAATGAAAATATTGGTAACAGGTGGAACTGGTTTTATAGGTAGACATTTAATTGAAAAATTAAGAGAGGAAAGTCACGACATTACGGTTTACGCAATAGACCCCCTTGAAATAGAGGGTATAAAAGTAATTATAGGTGATATAAGAGATAGTGCGAACCTCGAAGAAGTTTTTAAAAAAGTTCGACCAGAGCTGGTTTTTCACCTCGCCGCGATAGTAAGTTATTCAGCGCCAAAAGAACTAATGTATTCTGTTAATGTTGAAGGAACAAGAAACGTGGTAGATAAATGTTTGAAATACGACTCAAAAATCGTTTTTACAAGCTCTGTATCAGTCATAGGAAAATTTAAAGGCATAGCAAATGAGGAAACACCTTGTAGGCCATTCACAACATACGGGAAAACAAAACTAGAAGCAGAAAAAATTGTATTAAATGCACATAAGGAAAATGGCCTTCCAATAGCTATAATAAGACCTGCTCCAGCATATGGAGAAGGGTCACCACAGTACAGAGTTCTAATACCCCTAATAGCAAAAGGAAAACTACCAATAATTGGCTCAGGAGAAACATTAACTCATCAAATATACGTTAGAAACTTAATTGATGCGCTTCTCCTACTTGCTTACGAAAAAAGGGCAGAAGGGGAAATTTTCATGGCTGCCGACGAAGAAACAATAACATTAAAAGAACTGTATTTTCTTATCCTAGACTACTTGGGGATTAAAAGAGAAGTAAAACATATACCAGTATTTTTGGCAAAATTTGGCGTATTTCTTTCAGAGATAAAAGCTAAGTTCACAGGCGAAAAACCAAAAATGAGTAAAGAATTTCTAGAAACAATACTTACACATCGCCACTATGACATTTCGAAGATCAAAAGTATAGGATACAAGCCGAAATATACTCTTAGAGAAGGAATGACACGAACAATAGAATGGTGCAGAAAAGAAGGTCTCGTCTAAGCTAATTTTATCATCAAACTAATATATAGAAATGGCGCCACTTAAGACCACTGCGCTATCGATTCTATCGTATTATTTATAAAGACAAAGTTATGTGAATTAAATCGGCTTAAAAGGGGAACAGGGTATGAATATGCTCCAACAAACCAGAGAAAACAACAATAAATACATATGGCGGCTAGTAGTCCTTACACAAGGAGAAAGCCCTCGAAAACCACCAATACCACCCTCAGCAATAAAATGGAAAAACTCAGGAATACTTTATACATTTTGGTTTCTTGACGAAAAAGAAGCAGAAAAATGGAGAAGCTACTTCGCATCCGAAAAAGATTTCCTGGTTTTCTGGTTTCTAAAGGAAAAAAGAAAACAATAGATGCAAGTCAATACTTTTTTAAATAATTTTTCTTCTAAAAAATGTGTCAAAAATACGTCAAGCTTTCATCGCATTAAGCTTAAAAGGGTGAGGGCATTTAAATGCCCTTAATCCCTTGGAAACTTGTTACAACATGGTCTTGTTTTGCATGCGGCAAATGTTGTCGCAAATTTAAAGTTCCGTTAAGCCTCAGTGAAGCGCAAAAACTGATGGAAAAATACGGTAGTAACGTCATAGAATTTGAAAGAGGGACTCCCTACCTAAAGAGAAAGGGTGGAACATGCATATTCCAAGACGGGAATATCTGTAGTATACAAGAAGATAAACCAACTGCATGTAAGCTTTGGCCCTTCTACGTCAAAAAAGCGCCCTTGCATCCAAACGATTTCTTCTCAGCACACTATAGATACAAGGATAAGGTCTTTTACATTTATGTTCACAGTTGGTGCACTGGAGTTAACAAAGGAGTTATTCCCATACATAAAATCCTACCAGAAGTTGTATCACTGTATTTAGGAGAGCAAATGTCTCAAATCTTCACTACATCAACATTCCACCCAGAAGACTTACTAATTAACATTATAACAACTACTAAGCTCATTACAAACAAAATCCTTTAGTTCCCGTAGGAACTGCGAATATCCGGGAGAACCTAACGGCTGATACTCACAAATAACTATCTCTAACCTATTATTTTCTAACCGTAGAAGAATTTCTTTACTATTAGATAAATTAATATAACTCTTGAGAAGAGAAACGAGCTTGTCATACCACTCTGGTACTTCTTCCCCCTCGTTAGCAGGTCTTTCGCTTTTTTCCTCATTTTCCGATATTGTCGTTAAAATTGGCTTTTCTAATCTTAAGGGATAACTGAACTGAAAGATCAAAAATCGACCGTACCGATTATCAAAGACCCCAGAATCAATAATAATGAGATCTATGTTGTTTTTTGCGCGAAACACTAGATCACGAGGACCATAAGCCAATTTTTTCCCACTATTCTCAATAATCATATCTATAAGGTCTTCTTCACTTAACTTTCTTTGTAACTCTACCTTTACATCTAAATGTTGCTGAAAAAACATTAACTCCTCATTTATTATGTTTTTACCTAGTTCTAAAAGATTTTTCTCTTTCTTTAACGCCTTTTTCTCAATATTTCTCCCTAAGAGCGTTAAGATCGTGTTTACTGGAAGAACAATAAAGAGAGAGGAGGAAATAAAAGACAGAAAAAGAACGTCCACAAAGTTTGAGAGCAAAATAACACCTGGAGAGAAACGCAGCAAAAACAAAGGAGTAAAAACAATGAAAACAATCAATGTTTCAAGCAATATAAACCTCAACTCACCTGTACGAGAAAGAATTCGGACAAATTTATTATTAGAATACATTTTCAACTTAAATTCTTCAACTTTTTTTAAGAACATACTTCTTATGGTATCTAAATCAACATCCATTGAATTCACCTTTTCATTCGTTTAGGTACTTTTCTAAAGCTCGGTCAACCTTTTTCCTGCAAGTTGAACAGAAATTTTTGGTTTTAAAATCTGTTTCTCCAACATGATTACTAAACCTCATAACACATCTAGGATTATCACAATGATTAAGACCAAGCGTATGACCAATCTCGTGGATAACAGTTTTAACAACCCTTTCCAATAGAAGATCCATATCAGGAGGCTCACCGTAAACTTCAGGTCTAAGCATAAAAAGAGAAACGACAGCACCAAGCCCATGTAAACTAGCTTGACCAAAAACAAAATTCAAACCTGGAACAAAAAGATTAACATCAGTAATAGCTACAACCCTCGTAAAATGCAACATCCTTGCGTAACTTTCTGCCAATGATACAAAAAACGAAGCATGATACTGCTTTCTTTCTGGAGAATAAGCCTCACTGGGAACAGGAAGACTTTCTGGATAAATTTCACAGATTGCACCGTAAACTTCCTTCAATGCTTCACAAATACCCCTAAGAATTTTATTTGGAACACTTCCTATAGGAAGTATCAGTATTTTAAACAACACTTATCCTCCAGTTTCCTCAGATTGATTCTCTGAAGTTTTAATAGCAACGTTTTCTTGTTTCTCGGCTTTTTTAATTTGCTCTTTCAAGAGTTTAACTTTTTCCTCGAATCCCTTATCAGCAAGTAGTTGCGATATCTCGTTAAGAACAAAGTCTACAGTTCTAAGGTTGATTTTTACTTCATCTAGTTTTTCTTTACGTAAGAGGTCTTCGCTTTTGTTTACAACGTTTTTTACGTCATTTATTAACCGGAGAAATACGTATTCAAGAACTTCGGGAAAATCTCTAATTTTTCCCTTTAAATCTAACATTCGCTTGATGATATCTCTAATTTCTTCTTTTAATTTTTCGCTTTCCCGAACTAGGTGTAATGTAATTTTCATGGGACCTATGGTAGTTGAGTACGCTGTTCCAACCATGTCAAAATATTCTAGATCCGCACTAATACTGTATTCTTCCTTCTCCGCATCCTTACTTGGCACATTTAAGGTTATTTTTATTTCCACTTCTCCATTGGCAGGAAGCGTGTCAACAATGGTTTCTCGTTTTCCTTTAACAATTTTTATTTCTTCTGGCACGTTGAAAACGATTTTTACATTTTTAGCTTCACCTTCACCGACATTTTTCAATTTTAGGGCGACATCAAACGGCGTATTAAAAGTTAAATCGAGTGGAACACGAAGAGCAGGAGTGATCTTTGGAAGTCGAATTTCTTTCTTAACCTTACTGACAATGGTTTGCATCGCTTCATCGATTATTTTTACAAACATGTTACCTTTAATAAGTGGAAGCATAGGTTTTAAAACAGAATTTACTAGTCCTTCAACTTCTGAGTATGTTGAAGCATCAGAATCAACAACAACTTTTTGAATTAAGGATGCAATATTCAATATTCTATTAGCTTCAAAGTCCTCAGCGGAAATTTTATCCTTAAAACTTTTAATAATCTTCTTTGCATCGTCAATTTTACCTGTAGCAAAATATATCAGACTTGAAATAGCGACACATGTAGCGGCACCTCTAATTTCTTTCCACATTAAGTATTCGTTGGCGGCATTTGCAAGGTCGGAAGCTATATTTAAAATCAGTTGATCTCTTTTTTCCGTCATTTTTAACTTTTCATATATTTCCAGGGCCATAAGAGAGTTTTCTGCTGCTTTTCTGAAGGATTTAACACGTCTGGCTTCATTAGCAGCAATGACAAAATTATCAACAGCAAGTTTAAGGTAACGTTCTGCCTCCTTTGTTTTTCCATCTTTCTCGAATATTTTGGCAACTTCAAGATATTTATATGCTGCTTTTGAATAGTTTTGTTTACTCAGATATTCCTCAGCCTCTTCCAACAATTTGTGTACAGAAGCTTCCAATTTCATATTCCCCCGTTATAACTAAAATTTGTAAAAACAAATATTAAAACTCTTTCCACTTCTAGTTCAACATAAACTGTCAAATTTACGGTAAATTTCTAGGAAGTGATCTCGTAATGAAAAGAAAGCAGAAGAAAGATAAAATTCATAAACTGACATTCCAAGAGATGTTAGTCGAAAAACTCAAAGAACAAGTGTCTAAAAGTGAAAAATGCAAAAAAGCCTTGGAAATCCTATTAAACGATAGAGAAATAAACTATCTACTTGAAGCAGTAAACATAGCAGCAGTAGGAAGACTAAGATACAATGATCATGGAAAAACTCACAGCATAATTACTAGTCTGAACGCTTTGAAGATCTTAGATCTATTTTACGAAGCTGGCATTGAACCAAATACAATAAAAGAAAAAACCGGCGACATAGACGATGCAAGACTAACAGTACTATTAGCAGCATATCTACACGATGTAGGACATATAGTTCATAGAGAACATCATTACGAGTTCTCTCTATGGATAGCAAAACCAATAGTAGAAAGAATCCTAGAAGAAATATATGGAGAAGACATTGAAAAACGAATCCACGTTTTAGCAAACGTGTTACATGCAATTTACGCGCATGATAAAGATGTAACAGCACTAACAGTTGAAGCAGGAATAATAGGAGTGGCAGATGCAACAGACATGGCAAAAGGAAGAGCAAGAATACCCTTTGCGCTTGGAGAAGTTAGCATACACAGCATATCAGCACTTGCCATAGACTATGTGGAAATAAAAAGAGGAAAAGAAAAACCAGTACGAATAGAAGTTCATATGAATAACAGCAGTGGCATATTCCAAATACAAGAACTATTACAGAGAAAGCTTCGATCATCAAATCTAGATCAATACATCGAAGTAGTGGCAAAAATAAAACCAGAAGAAAGAAGAATATTGAGAGAAGCGGAAATAAGAATTATTTGATGTTACCAAGCAGTCAGTAAAGCCAGAGTTCATCATAAGAAGTACAGTCGGTAGTCCTTTCATCATCCAACTTACAACTCTCACAAACAGCTTATTAACTTAACTCGCAAAACCTTAAAATTAAAATAATCGTAAGAAATGAGAACGGATTCAAAATGAGTAAAGATTTTACAAACCAGTTGCTAGAATTAGCACATTCACTCGGCGCAACTTTAGTTGGTGTTGCAGATTTAAAACTTTTAAGTACGCTTAAAACATATCCCTCAAATTTGATGGAAAATTTTAAGTACGCCATTTCAGTAGCTGTTCCGCTACCTAAAAAGGTTTTTGAGCTAATAACGGAGGAAAACCCGGGAGAATTATATGCACACGCCTATAGAACTGCAAATATGCTGCTTGATCAAATAACTTTCCGTCTTGCTGAAAAAATAACTGAATACGGATATAACGCCCAACCAATACCCGCGTCCATGGTTATCGACGAGAAATTAGCAATGGGACATGTATCACATAAAGCATTTGCAAGAGCTGCAGGCCTAGGCTGGATAGGTAAAAACATACTTTTAATAACGCCCGAATACGGTCCTCGGGTAAGGCTTGCAACGGTACTAACAGATATGCCTTTAAAACCTGGAAAACCCCTTGAAAACAGATGCGGAAAATGTACCAAGTGTATAGATGCATGCCCTGTAAGAGCGCTTAAACCATCAAGCTTTAAGGATTATCCTGTAGATCGAAATGAAGTATTTGATGTTAAAAAATGTTATAGTAGACTGAAAGAACTCAGTAAACTACCAAATATTGGAGAACAGATCTGTGGCATATGCATTAAAGTTTGCCCTGTGGGTAAATAAAGTAGCATAAATCTGACTTTTAAAGGCAGATTCTACGTTTTCTTCATGTTTTCTTTTTGTGCTTCAGGAATCACCCATTCTAAAGCATATTCTCTACTTCCCAACCCAAGTTTCTCTGCAACTTCCAACTGTAAAACAGCAGAATTATGACCAAAAATCTTAGAGAACTTGTCAACTCCCGGTTTCATAGCGTCTTTCTCTTCAGCAGCACTTCCAGGAATACCTGGAGCTTGATTTACAAGATCGTATGAAGCTTTATCTACAGCAACCGGATCAAAAGAAGCCAAAATTCCCTGATCAGGCACTATAATCTGATCACTAAAAGGAGCACAGTCACAGTACGGTGTAACATCAATTACAAAGTTAATATAAGCAAAATTATCCTTACCGAGATAACTTATAACTCCGAAAACATTATCAACAAATCTAATAGTACCTTCTTCACTACTTGTCCACTTAGGCCTAAGAACCCTAGGTTCGCATATGAGTCTAGAATAACAAAAACCACAGAAAATACACTTCTCAAAATCTATAACAGGCTTACCATTAACCATCGTAACCGCCTTTACTGGGCAAACCTCTGCGCATCGAGCACAACCAGTACACTTAACGTCCTCACTTTCTTCAAGCTTTATTTTGCCATCTATATGAACCAAACCCTTACTAGGCTTAGCAACAAGTCCAACACCTAAGTTTTTCAACGCGCCGCCGAAACCAGCCATGTCATGCCCCTTAAAATGGCTGGCAACGATCATAAAATCTATTCCCCTGAGACCATTAGGTAAATACACTTTTGACAACCTATTACCCTTAATTTCAAAGGTAAAAAAGTCAAGACCCCACTGTCCATCCAAAATAAGAATATTAGCACCCAAAGACTGAGGAGTAAATCCGTTTCTCGCAGCAACATCCAAATATCCTGTGGCAGTAGCTCTTATACCCCAAACACCGCCGCCATAACCGTGTCCACAAGTTTCAACAACAACAGGCTTACCACCAAGTTCCTTAACTTTGTCGACAATTGCCCTAATGTACATCGGTCTAAGATGCCTAGTAGTCCCTAGACTTCCAAAATGCGTCTTTATTCCAACAACATCTCCCTTATCAATCTTCTTCTCCAACTCCAACTTATTCATTAAAAGTTCCAGTTTATCAAGTAAATTATAGCCAAAACCACTTCTAATATCAGCAAAAAATACTCTTGACATGACAAACTCCCCAATACTCCATATATAACTACAAATGATCTTTCGCGACTTGTATGTGCACATTAAGTAACAGACTTGTTTCTATAAACCTTATGATTTACGTAA
This sequence comes from Candidatus Odinarchaeota archaeon, assembly GCA_021158895.1. Lineage (GTDB taxonomy): Archaea > Asgardarchaeota > Baldrarchaeia > Baldrarchaeales > DXJG01 > DXJG01. Next base: position 7,862 of record JAGGSW010000006.1, read on the forward strand.
TTAACAGATCCGATACACGGTTTAAATTAACCCTGCTTCCCTGGCAAACTCTCCGTAACCCATTTTCATAAGTTCCTTGGTACTTCTATGAAGAATAACATCAATATACTCTTCGTCCGTTGGCTCGTTGAAAAAGTTTCCAAATAACTCTGCATATTCACTTCTCTCTTTGCATTCAACAAGTTTTTCAGCTGCAGGTTCAGAAATAATTATGGTCACATCTGGATTATCTGCAACTCCTTTAGAAATTTTAATCTTAGGCTTTTCTCCACTTTCAAGTACAGTCACATAAAATTTCAACTTGGGTTCTTGGGTTTTCCAATCAACAATTTCGTAATTAAACTTACAACCCATTCTTAATCCCTTAAATATTTCAACATGCTCATTCAAATAGTCCATAAGTTTCATACCAGGGGTTACTTCCACAACTTCTACAACTTTAGGCGCAACTTCCACAACTTCGCCAACATAAGTTTCAGCTAGCAGCTCTGCCACATCTAAAATCCTTATTCCATTATTTGCTGCTTGTTTTAAATTCAATTTACAGAATGGGCAGGCAGACAAAAGTATCTTTGCGCCAGTCTCTAAAGCTTCACTTATCCTATTCCTAGCCACTTTTAATGCGAGATCTGGAAAAGTACTTTTAACACCACCCCCAGCACCGCAACAGTGGGCAAAATTCTTTATAGTTTCCATTTCAACAAGCGTTAGACCATTAACCAAACGTATAATATTTCTAGGCGCTTCATACACATTTAGATGCCTACCCAAGTGACATGGATCATGATAGGTAACCACTTCACTTTTCTTTGCTTCAAATGCAACATTTTTATCCTTTAGGTAGTTGTCCAAGAATTCAACTAAATGAAGGGTCTCAAACCCTAATTCTCTACCAAGAATTTCAGGATAATCTTTCTTAAATGTTCTATAACAACCAGGACAGGTGAAAATAACGGTCTTTACACCCATTTCATTAAACCTCTTAACAAGCCTCTCGGCTTGACTTCTAGCTTCATCAACGTAACCATATCTCAACAATATTGATCCGCAACACGTCTCATCTCTTAGCACTGTAAATTCTACTCCAAGCTGCTTCAATAACTTCACAGCAGCTAAAGCTATTTCCTTGGTTCTATAGGATGAAGTACACCCAATAAAATACGCGATTTCAGCTTTTTCAGGTATATTTGAAAGTTCATCTCCAAGAAAGCTCAATCTTTCTTCTTTAGGTTCTCCATAAGGATTGTCTAACTTCTTAATGTTTTCTAAAATTGAAAGATGTTTTTCTATTCTAAATCCCTGGGAAACCAAGTCACGTCTTAAAGCTTCCATTATAGATGGTGTATCAATTCCGCCTTCAACCGCTAAACATGTTTCTCTACAAGCTCCACATGTAGTACACGTATAAGCCCACTCCAAAATCTCATCATTTACCTCTAATTTACCGTTCAAAAGGTTTTTGATAATAATTATCCTGCCACGAGCATCATATGCCTCATAGCCAAGTACATTCTTAACTGCACAAGGATGTGAGAGTGGAGACTTAGAAGTGGCAATTTTAACCGCTAAGCTACAGTCACCACATTTTCCACAAAGATACAGAAATTCTTCAAACTTCTTAACATTGGAAAACTCTACCCTCGCCATTTTACATCCCTCTATAACCCAAATACTAATGGATGAAGAATATTGTTTGGATCCAACGTTCTCTTTATCTTCTTCAAAAGATCAAAGAACCCGTAATGAACGCGGGGCAAAACATATTCTTCCCAGAGGAGACCGGCCCAATACGGTACACCACCAGTTTCAATGATCACCTTACGAAGATCAGACCACGTTTTCTCCAAAATATGTTTTTTCTCCGGGTTCTTTAGAAAGAGTGTTATCCAACCAGTGCAATGACACCTATCAATACCGAGGGCACTTGCAACCCAAGTTATCTCTGGATCCTTGTCAACTCCATATTTTTTGAAAATTTCATGGGCTTTCCTAACTAGTTCAGGAAACATTGTAATAGGCCTTAAATGACATGTATTGTACCAGTATCCCTCTTCAAACAATGGTTGGACTACGTTAAACATTTCACCCCAATGAAGCCTAGAGAAGAAAGTTCCAATAAAGAATCCACCACATTCCCGAACAATTCTCTCTACAAGTTTCTTCTTCGCCTCAGCAATTTCCTCACTAGCCTCTTCTATAATAACAGCAAGAACAGACTCAACCTCTGGATATTTCTCTGCCAATTGGAGGGCATAGCTCGAAACAGTGTGCCTATCAGCCATTAAAACAAGTTCCTCAGCAAGCTTCCTCTTTTGAATCTCGTACATAGCCTTAGAAGCCGCCTCAACACTATTAAAACCAAAGTCGCCAAAAACTCTACCTTCGGGAAGTGGATAAATCTTAAGAGTTGCTTCGGTTTTTACGCCTAAAATCCCGTGATCACCTATGAAAAGACCTGTAAGATCATTAAATGTGGCGTATCTAGCAAATTTTTTAGCTAAAGGATTCCATCCACTTCCAGTCCTCAAAATTTCACCAGTTGGCAAGACAACTTCCAAACTGACTACACTATCACCGCTACTACCCCATTTAGCACTACCACAACCCACACTATTAGAAGATAAAGATCCACCAACTGTACCAGCGTTTCCTCCAAAGGGCCCTCTAAACCCTACTTTATAACCCAATTTACTCAATTTATAAATTAGCTCAGCCCATCTTAAACCAGCTTGGACAGTAACAGTTTGAGAATCTTCATCAACTTCAACAATGTTATCCATTCGTGTGAGATCTAAAACAATAGCATTAGGCACACGAGGTAAACAGGCGCCACAAATACCGCTTCGGCCACCGGCAGGAACCACAGGTACCAAATATTCATTAGCCAACCTCAATATTTGGGAAACCTCTAAAGTCTCCGCTGGGCGAACAATTAAACCGGGTATCCTGGCATGAAAAGGCGAAGCATCCTCACTATAACTTAACCTTATTATTTTACTTAAACTAACATTTTCAGATCCGACAATACTTTCTATTTCCTCAACAATAGGTTCTATTGTGCCTTCACTCATTTTAAACACCCATTTAAGCTATGTGAACATATTTTTTGTTAGTAAGATGTAAAACCATATATTCAGCTCCACCTATTCCTGAATCTTTAATTCCGCCAAACATCATACTTACATCAAAATACTGTGGATCCTCATTAATTATTACAGAACTAACCTCTAATCGCTTAGCTACCTCCATGGCAACATTCATATCACCGGAGTAAACACCTGCCCTTAACCCATACTTACAATCATTAGCAAGTCTAATAGCTTCCTCGACGGTTGAAAACTCAACAATACTCCTTACAGGTCCAAAAGCCTCCTCACGCCACAAAAAAGGCTTCTCTTCTTCCTTTTTGCCCAAAATAAGACTCTTATCAAATTTTATAAGGGTTGGGGTAAAGAAGGGGTCTTCTCTTTTACCTTCAATTATTTTTTCTCCTCCACGTTTTTCAGCATCCTTAACCATAAAATCAATTATATTGAGCGCGGTTGGAGAACCAATCGGACCTATATCAGTTTTATCATCAAGAGGGTTACCAACTACCAATTTACTAACTTCGTCTTTAAGAACCTCAATAAATTCTTTCGAAACATCTTCGTGAACAATAATCCTCTTAAACGAAATACACTGCTGTCCAGCGTTAGTAAATGCGCCTCTAACAATCTTTTTTGCAGCATCCTCGACATCTACATCAGACATAACAATTCCCGCATCGTTACCAGCCATCTCTAAAACAATTTTCTTCAACTTCCCTTGAATGAAGGTAGCACCGTAGAAGCTAGTCTTTGTGGATTCCAAATACTTACCAAACTGTATAAGCAAATCTTTACCGGTAGCAGTACTACCGTACAGAACAACAGCATCAATAAGAGGATTTGAAATAAACTCTTTCGCAGCTGTTACTCCATCTAAAATACCGATCTCAACTGGTATAGAATCATCCACTTCCTTAACGAGTTCTCTAAGTTTAAGAGCAACCAAGGGAGTTTTTGTTGAAGGTTTAAGAATCACGCTGTTTCCAGATATTAAGGAAGTGCCCATCACATAGCTTGTAAGAAAAAGAGGGGCATTCCTAGGAGTTATACCTCCAACAACACCCACAGGTTCATAAATAACTTTACCTCTACCCTTAAAACTCTCAACATCTTTTTCACGAATTAAATCAGCATAGTAATCAATAACCAACATAGCTTGCGTAACTGTTCTTAACACAATTCTCCCATACTTTAATGGAATACCACCTTCCCTAGCTAAAATCTCCAAGACTTCTCTGCTTCTCCTACGTACTAATCTCCCAAGAGTTCTAAAAAACTCTATACGTTCTTCAAAACTTTTATTTGAAATATTTTTTTGCTCATCGCAGGCCTTTCTAATTTTTTTCCGTAAATCCTCTATGGAATCAATATCTAGTTCAGCAATAACTTCGCCAGTATATTTATCAGTAACTTTCAGCTTTTTCTTTTCAAACGTCAAAGCTACCCCTCACATGGACTACTTTCTGTTGTCTCAGCTGACTCAACTAGGATTTAAACACTCATCTTATATATTTTAGCATTTAAATTTTGCACCTATATTCTACTTAAAGACGAACAACAACACCTGCATTGAGGTTGAATTACATATAAATGTCTCTTACGCTGAAATTTTCGACTAAACTAATTTAACGATGCTAGGC
>JAGGSW010000084.1 GCA_021158895.1 Candidatus Odinarchaeota archaeon
ATGGCGCCGGGGGTGGGATTCGAACCCACGCGGCCCGTAAGGGCCACGGGCTATCTCGTGGCTTGCTTAGAACTCCAGGCCCGCGCCCTAACCGGCATAAAACCTGTAGTCCACTTGGCTACCCCGGCGTCTACAATTATCTTTGTTCAAAGTTTCTGGGTATTATAACATTATTTGCGTATTTAAAGTCAATGCACAATCTTAGTTATAGCATTATTTAAAAAAGGTGACGGATTTTTGGTTAAGTACTTATTCCTTATAAATTCTTCTGGATAATAGGACCCGGTACCCCGATTTTTTAGATATTTCTCTAACATTTTTGTATGTTTGCAGCATTTTTTCGGCTATTCTTTTTGCTCCCAGCTTAGTTTTGGCTACTATCTGTAGGGTTCCGTTTTGATTAAGGTGATTGGGTGATTTTTCTATTATTTCAAAAACTGTTTTTAGTCCGGCGTGAATAGGGGGGTTGGTGATTATTGCGTCAAATTTTTGGTTGATTACTGGCTTATACAAGTCTCCCTGTAATACTTTTATGTCTTTTACTTGGTTTAGTTCGGCATTTTTCTTTGCTAACCAGACTGCTCTCTCATTAATATCTGTCATGAATACTTTTAACTTTGGGTTGATTTTCGCCGCAACTATGCCTATTACACCATATCCACAACCTAGATCCAATAGATATCCTTTTTCAGGAAGTACCATAGATTCTACCAGAATACGTGTACCTTTGTCAACTTTTTTATATGAAAACACTCCTGGAGCTGTTAAAAATTCGAAGTACATTCCTCTTAGAACGGTCTTTATCTTGTAAATTTTTAGTGGGGTTACGGGAGTTTTTGAGAAATAGTGGTTAGGCATATTGTATTCTTCCGTTTTATTTTGATATTTTAGTAAATTTTGATTATTAGGATTTTCATTCTTTCTTAAATTCGTGCCAAGAGGGGTATGTACCTCTCTCCATCAATACTCTCTCGGTGTCAACAACAATTCCATGGTTTTTCTCTAACATTTCTTTTGAAGACACTAGGGCTTTCCCAAGAGCTACAGCTTCATTTTTTAAGGTAAAAATTGCAACTAGATCTCCAGGTTTTATGCCGTCATGAAGTTTAACAATACCAGGAGCCGCCAAATTTGCTCCATGGCATATCGCATCTACAGCTGAATCTCTAATCCAAATATGTGGCAGGTGTTCTAGGCCCTTCTCCATAGGTTGTATTACTTTTCTTAGGAAAGTTTCATCTCCGTCTTCTTTCCAAAAGTAATAGGCGTCAATCACGTCGTGCAGGGTTACCAATGTTTCATCTTCTTTGAAAGGCCCCGTTCGCGTTCTTCTAAGTTCTCTCATGTGAGCTCCAACGCCTAAAGCTTCCCCAATATCGTGAGCAATTTTTCTTATGTAGGTTCCAGCTTGACATCCAATTCTTAAAAGAATGTTACGGCCTTCTACTTCGAGGATATCTATGTAATAGACGTTTCTTATTCTTAATCGTCTTTTTACGGATGAACGTACTGGGGGGCGTTGATATATGGGGCCTTCAAACTCTTTAATAACTTTTTTAATTTTTTCCTTTGATACATCCCCATGAAGTTGAATGACTGTTACATATTCCTTTCCTGCTGGGAGAAGTGATTGAATAATTTTTGTGGCGTCCTCTAATGCTACTGGAAGTATACCTGTTACCTTTGGGTCTAACGTTCCTCCATGCCCAGCTTTTCTTAAATTTAAAATTTTTTTGACCCATGAAACAACTTCATGACTAGTTGGGCCAGCTGGTTTATCTAAATTTATAATTCCCTTTCTTATATGCTCCTCAATAGGTCTTTCAGTAGGTGGACATCCATAATCTGGATTTGTCTCTACTTCGTTTTTTATCAAAATTTCTCTTTTAACATCTGATGGCAGTTTTCTTTCACTCAAACAATTCACCTTACGTTACAGAAACATGTCTATTCTCAAAATATTAAAGAAAATAGGAGTTTAAATGATTTTTGGTGCTATTTTAATTTTTTCTCTCATTTCTTCAAGTTTGCCTGCTTCTTCAAGGGCCTTTTTAACTTCCTCGTCACTTGCGCCCTTACTTATTTCTATCTTATCTGGTGTTGGTTCAAGATGTTTGATGTTGCATCTTCTTCTTCTAACACCAGTTACATCTTTTGGTCCAGTTACTAAAACAAAATTTTTATCAATTATTTCGACAATTACACATTTTCTTCCTGCTTCTCTTCCACTTGTTTTAACGCATATTCTTCCTACTTCTATTGCGCTCAACTATTTCACCTCCTACACTCTCAGTCATCTAGTAGGTCGCCCTAGCTAGATTCATCCTGTTGAGGTGCGGGAGGCAACATATTCCTCAACTATTTTCTTTAAAATTCTTACCGCTGCATCTATGGTAAATTTACTTGTATTCAATACGACGTCATATAGTGAAAGCTCGTAGGGATTTGCGCCATATATTTCTTTATATCTTTTCAGTTCGCTCCGCTCTCGTTCAACAGTTTCTTTAAAGACTTCGTTATAATCTTTTTTATCTCTATTTGCTATCCGCTTTACTCTCACTTCTAGAGGAGCTGTAAGAAGTATCTTTAGATCTGCGATGTCTTTTGTTACCCACGCTGTTAGTCTTCCGTCTAGTATCACATTACCTCTTTTTGCCTCTTCTAAGGTTCTTCTATCTATTTCTTTATCTATTTCGTAGTTTTTTTCTGCTATTCGGCTGAATTCTACTAAAGACATGCCTTTTTCATTCGCCATTCTTCTAAATAATTGTCCCGCCGAGATATAGCGTAGTCCTAACTCTTCTGCTAATTTTTTAGCATAAGTTGTTTTTCCGCTTCCTGCAGGTCCGCTAATGGCTATTATAAGGTTCATCGCTATGCTATACCTCTAACGGCCTTTTTAATTTCTAACGCTAAACATTTGTGGCATAAGTACCCACCGAAAGGTCTTTCAGGTCTTCTCTGACTTTTTGTGAGTTTTCTGAACTCTACCGGTCTTAATCTAGGTACTCCTCTAAGAGGTTGACCGCATAGTGCGCATTTCGCTACGTCAGGTCTTTTTCTCCAATAATGAATAGTTACTCTTCCTCCAGGTGTGCGTAAATGCCTTCTTCTTAAGGATCTTGATCGATAGCGTGGTTCTGGCATTTTTGTACCCCCCGTGGATACATAGTAGCAACGGTAATGAGTTATTAAGTTTTTGATAATAGCTTTAGGTTATTTTAAATAATTTTTGGATTGGGCCTCCAATAGCGAAGTTGCAGAGGAGGTACCACCAAAAGAAGGTGAGTTGATCCCCGAGCCACGGTAGCGCAATTGGTAAAAAGACAACAACTGATTTTTTGTATATACTATTGAGTATCCAAAACAGCAGCATAAACGGGACAAGATATATTAGCATGGGTTTGAATCTTTCCGATGTGACTTCTGATTGAAGTCTTTGTATGTATTTACTTTGTCTTTCAGCTTTTAGAAGTAATTTTTTGTCTCCTGTTCTTTTCGCTTTAAAGTACATTTGTTGCCACTTTCGTATTTTTTCTTCATATCTCCTTAATTTTTCTATGTCAAGAAGCATTCTGTTTAATGCTGAAATTAAGACTGACAACGCAGCAGAAAGTATAAATATGAAAATGGCGGAATTTGGAGGGTACTTATAAGGCTCTAATAACTGGCTTACGAAGGATACTAGCTTTTCCCATATACTAATCATCATTTCTCCCTCATTCTAGTCCTAATAGTCCTCTTAATGCTGGATGAATCTCTGCGAGCTGTTCTTGAGCAATTATTTGATAGTATTGATATATGATACCAACGGTTAGTAAAACGCCGACTCCCGTTCCTAGGGCGCCTAGAAAATCTGCAAGTGCCGCTATTAATCCTACAATGATTCCACCTAATACTGTAACCGTTGGTATATATCTTTCTAAGATTTTTTCTATAATTTTTGGTGACCGCCTAAAACCAGGGACTTGCATTCCAGCTTGAAGTAGCTGATAAGCTATATCTCTAGGTCCGATACCCGATACTTCTATCCAAACACTACTGAACATAGCGCAGAGAGCAACAAAAACTATGAGATATATAATTGCTCTTAAAGGTTCTGTTGTAATAACTTCTAGGCTTCTTGGAGGAGTGAGATAATAAACTAAACCTCCTGTCGGTTTGAGGTAGCCTGCTTCGGTAGGCTCGAACTGGCCGAGAGCTTTTACAAATAGAGATAGTAAGACATTGTTCGTGTCCTTCCATCTTGACCAGAAGAGTTGACCAAAGAATATTAGGTTTGCGTAGAGCGCTTGTACTAGGATTACTGGTATATTTGAGACGTATAGGAGTTTTATTGGGTATTTGCCTTTGAATCCTCTAAATTTAGCATATGAAACCGGTATTTCTACCCTACATGCTTCAAGGTAGATAACAACGAGAAAAACTACAACTGTAGCTAGAACTCCACTCATATCTGGTAGATTGTTTGGACGGTTAAATGCATGAATAAGGTTTTCACGCCATTTTCCTGTTCCAGCAGCTTCTATCATCAATTGGAAAAAAGCCAGAACCGCGCCTCGATAGAGGCCATCTCCTTGATTTCCTGTTGGGAAGGGAGAGAATGACCCCCAGAGGATTAATTCGGCTGTGTTCGTTGCTATGAACAGACTTACTCCACTTCCTAGCCCCCATCCTTTTTGAAGTGTCTCATCTAGGAGAATTATTAGTATTCCTACTGCTACAAGTTGTAGAAATACTGCCACCGAGTTTTCAAATGATAATGGCCCAAATGCTTTAGCGTAGAGGTATGCAAATGCTTGGAAAACCGTTATAATTATGGCTAGTACCTTTTGAGCGCCAGTAAACAGAGCTCTATCTTCGGGGTCTGAGAAATCTACTTCAATTATTTTTGATCCTGCTAGAAGTTGCATTATTAATCCGGCTGTAACTATTGGGCCTATGCCGAGTTCAGTTAGGGTTCCACGTTTAGATGCTAATATAACTCGCATCCAGTAAAGATAATCATACCCTTGGTCTTTAGGAATTCCATAAAGCGGCATATTACTCATAACTAGATATATAATTAGTACAATAGCTGTCCAAAATAGTTTTTCCTTAAACGTTACATCTCGGTCTGGTGACTTTACCTCCGGTGTAAACCTCACAAAGGGCGCGAAGAAATTTAAGAACTTGCTCATTGTGGAACCCTCTCAGATAACATAATTGTTATGTAAGATGTTAAAAATTGCTGATAATTATAAATCTAATGGATAACTATTGCTTTTCCTCCGGCCTCCTCTATTTTCTTTATAGCTGACATGGTAAATGATTTAGCTTTAACGATAAGAGGTTTTGTTACTTTTCCCTTTCCAAGAACTTTGTCTAAACCTAATTTCGTTACATCAATAACTATCTGATCTCTTTCATACTCAGCAATTTTATTTTCAAGCAGAAAATCAATTTTTTCATCCAATTCCCCGATGTTTATGGTTCTGGGCTCCCTAATTAGTTCTTGTGGTCGGTGAAAGCCATGTTTACCGAATCGGTTAGGTTCGTATTTAATTATGTAGGACCACATGTGTCCATGTTTTCTTCCAGCTGCACGTCCTTTTCCTCCTCGTGATCCGCCTTTGCGATGCTGCCCTACCCTACCGTATCCATGAGTTCTTGAACCTCGGAATTTTCTACTTTTTTTCTTTCTTCTTACTACCATCTTATTGCCTCCTTCTAGATCATTTTTTTGAGTAGATCATTTATTGCTTCGCCTCTATATCCAAGTTCTCCTCCATCAGTATACGGTCTTTTCTTCGATCCTTTAAATCCACCTTTTGGTGGATGTAGCCGAAATACTGGCTTAAGATTCGGTACGTTGTCAAGCTCTGCCTTAAATTCGACGATTGCTTTTGCAAATTCTTCTATTGTTTTGTATGGTGTATATTTCTGGATGATTTCGCCACTTAATTTTTTGTTGCCTATGAGCCTTCCTCTTTTTTTCAGCATTGCTGCTAAAGTTTCTGCATTGATCTCTCCCCATGTAACATAATCTTTTACTTTTTGTAACATGCCTAAATAACTTGGTCTGTTGTCTATAATAACGGTATGGTGAACTTTATAAAGTCTTAACATTTTTAAGGTGTCTTCTACCTCTTTACGAACTCCAACACTTCCTCGAAGCCTTACTACTGCAAATCTCTTTTTTTCCTGCATTAGTATGCCTCCTTAGACTCTTCCCCAATCCTTGGGGGACACGAATTTGTAAGTTCTTCTAAGTGCATCATATACAGCTTTAGCGAAGTTCGGCGCAGTCCTGGTTTCTCCAAACGTTCTTGACCATACATCTTGGATTCCTGCGAGTCTCAAAACGACTTTTGCAACATCACCCGCAACTAGCCCTGTTCCTCTCGGTGCGGGTATAAGTATGACCCTTACACTTCCACTTTTCCCTTCAACTTTAAAGGGTACAGAATGCAGATGATGACATCTACATTCCCAGCTTCCACATCCTCTTCTAACTGGTATTATATTTAGTTTGGCATCTACTATGGCTTTTCTTATTGCCTGACCGATTTCTTGCGCTTTGCCTTCTCCTATGCCCACATAGCCATCTCTATTACCGATCACCACTGTTGCTCTAAATCTTGACAATTCACCTGCATCTGTCTGTCGTTGGACAAGATTTATATCGACAACTTCCTCCTCGAGGTTAGGAAGAAGAAAATCAACTATTTCAGGTTCTTTAATTGGTAGAGCTGCACGGAATATTTCGTCAATTGATGTTATTTGTCCATCCTTTACTAAACGACCTATTCTCGTCCTAGGTTTCCACTCCTCGATATCTACAGTACGACTTGCCATTACGAGCCCTCCCCAAATTCTGAAATTATCTTATTTTTGACTTCTTCGAAGTGTTCTGGGAGTTTTTTGGGATCTAAACCTCTTTTAAGATATTGTGAAAATTGTTTTTGATATCGGTCTGGATCATTTTGCTCTAGTAGTTCGGCATATTTTGCAATATGCTCTCCTCTTATTCTAGAGTCGTCTGGTAGTATCTCTTCGCCATGTGGAATTTCTAAGCCAGCATCCACAGCACCTTTAAGAACTGCAAATACTCTATTCCCTTTCGTTGGTCTGTGAAGCCCTATGTCGAGTATGGCTTTCTTAATGCCAGCTTTTAACGCTTTGTATCCCACTAATAGACCTGTTAGGTATGCTGCAGGTAAATTTCCAGTTCCACCAAGCCAACCGTACTTTTGTACAAGTTCGCTACTATGAGCATAAACCAAGGTTTTATCTCCTTCAGGTTGAGCAATTACAATATGTGTAATTGTGTGTTTTAGAGTTTTTCTAGCAACTAATCTTGGTAAGCCTGATATTACCAATTTTCTTCTTAAGTAATAGTCTGTTCTTCCTTCTCTACGTCTTCTGAAGGGTACTCTGTACCTTGGGCCTTTTGCCATTTTTAAACCTCCTATTCTAATATAGCCTTTCTCGCCAAGTTATGTTCCTCTATGTAATGTAATAGATGACGAACACTTCCAAATGTTCCGCCTTTTGCTTTCATATACAACATTCTATAAACCCTTCGGGTTATGACTCTTTTATCTCGTAATTCTCTAAGTTTTCTCCTAATGGCCCTTATTTTATTCATCCAACTTTCTTTTCGAGGCGTTCTAGCGGTTTTTCTTCCTTTTCTACTTCCATGACCTCTTCTTCTACCTTTCTTCTTTTGTTCATGAAGCTTTTTGGCTCTACTTGTTGATATTCCCTTTTCAGGTAGAGCGCGGATTATGCCATCTTTAATTAAACGTCTAATATCTTCACGTCTAACAGCCATACTAACTTCATCAACATAATCAGGATCTATCCAAACTCTATGAATGCCTACCTTAAGTATTTCAGATGCCAATCTCCTCTGACTCCTCAATTTCACCTCTGCGAACCTCCTCAGTTGGGTTTAATACAACTAACTCCAGTTCTTCTGCTTTTTCAAGGATGGCAAGTCTTTTTCTCGTTCCAACGGTATGAGCAATTCTTACAGCGTGTTTTGTCGGATCTAGTTTTTCTAAATCTTCGGGTCGATAGACAAGGACTTCTTCAAATCCTGATGGATGCAACCCTCTAACGACTTTTGGTGATCGATAACCGACGTCTGGCATTTTGATCCAGCCTTTTCTCTTTTCACGTACTTTACTGTCGATTCCTTTTGGTTTACGCCAGTTTGGTTTAACTCGCTTATATCTCCAGCTTTCGTACCTAACGAAGTCAGGTTTTTTACTTTTTATTTTCTTTCTTAGTTCTAATAGTTTTTCTTTGAGCATTATTTTAGGCCTCCTAGGCTACTCGTTTAATAATATCACCAATGTGCTTTTCATAGACATATATGCCATCTTGGAAAACTCTTGGATCCTTGTCTTTTATTTTCGTTGCTAATTGTATGTTTGCTGCTGTTTGTCCTACATGTTCTATGTTTATTCCTTCGACAATTACGTCATCACCTTCAACTCTTACTGTTACATCGTCTCCTACAATTTCTGCTACACGAGGAGCCCTTTCGCCGAGAAAGTTTTCAATTAAGACCTTTCTGCCTTCAACTTTAACGTTTATAGGGAAATGAGCATAAACAATTTTAAGTTTGTATACAAAACCTTTAGTTGCTCCAATTATCATATTTTTTATGTGCGAGGCCACGGTTCCAACCATGGCCTTCTCTTTTTTCCTAGGGAAAAATGTCTCGATCCTAACAATATTTCCATCTAATGTTATGTTTACTGGTGCGTTAAATGTTCGTGAAAGCGTTCCTTTAGGTCCTTTAACAGTCACCCTTTTTCCTTCAACGGTTACTTCAACGTTTTCTGGTATCTCAACCTCGGATTTAACGTAAGGAATTTTTACCATTTTAGACCACCATTTTAGTAAACATAAGCGAGTAATCGTCCTCCAATACCTCTTTTAATAGCTTCCTTATGAGTCATTACACCTTGAGGAGTCGATACTATGAGAATGCCTATATCATGAGCTGGGAGGTATCTTTTCTCCCATTTTTCGAAATCCTTCTTTTTTACGGGGAAACGAGGCTTAATGACCCCACATTTGTTTATCCTACCTAAGAGTTGTACTCTGAATTTTCCTGCTCTCCCGTCATCTATGTATTCAAATTCTCCAATGTATCCTTCCTGTAACATTATTTTTAGTACTTCTCCTATGAGTTTTGAAGCAGGCTTTATAATAACTGCTTTTTTCCCTGCTAGTTCGTGATTCATAATATTTGATAATGCATCAGCAAGAGGATCTAATAAGGGCATATTGTATCACCTTTCTCCCAGTTTTTTGAAACCAAGTTTTTCTGCAATTTCTCTAAAGCATCTTCTACAAACCATTAATCCGTATCTTCGTATTATTGCTCTATGTGTACCGCATCTTCTACATACACGACTACCCTTACCAAATTTTTTCTTACTTTCTTCACTCATGATTTATCCCTCATGTTTCAATTTTTACGCCAAATTCTTCCATTAAATATACCATTGCTTCATCACGATGAACTCGGTGTCTCTCAGGAACACGTGCTCTGCGAATTTTCCTCCGCTTGACTCTATAACCGGGCCTTTCTATAGAGATGCATACATCCATACCAAATATGCCAAGGTCAGGATCATACCTTACGCCAGGTAAGTTTATGTGTTCTTTTATGCCAAAGCTTACATTACCATAATCATCAAAACTTGAAGCCTTAATTTTGAAGTCTACCGCCTCTAAAGCTTTTCTAAGGAACTCTTTTGCTTTTTCTCCCCTAAGTGTAACTTTACATGCTATAGGCTCCTTTTTACGAATACCAAAGTCCCTTATTGTTTTTTTAGCTCTTATTTTCACGGGAGTTTGACCACTTATTGTCTCTAATACCCTTACACCCTTTTCCAATCTTTCACCACTAGCGCCTACTCCAAAGTTTACGACTACCTTTGCTAGTCTAGGCTTTAACATCGGATTTTTTTCCCACTTTTTTAATATTTCTTCCTTTTTCTGGAAAGTTGCTTCCATTTCCGACCCTCTTTTAATTCAATGAAAGTATTTAATGTTATTTGTCTTCACAGTTGAGGTAGTGAAATTAAGGGTTTATCTCGACCAACAGGAAATACATATTCGAGAGATGTTTGAAATAGTTCACCATCAGGACTTTCGAGTGTGACAACGCTCATTCGCCTTCCTATTCCGCGGGTAATTTCCTTTATTTTCCCTATTTGTCCCATATTTTTGCCCCAAGTTACTAGTGCTAGTACTTCCTCTTCAAATTTAATATGTTCTCTGATTTCCTGTCCTGGCAGGCCTATTTGTAGCACATCCATTGTTTTATAGGTGTCTTCTTCAGGCTTTGTAGGATCATTGACTCTTATTAGAATATTTCTTCCGTCATGAAGATTTAGTTGAATATGCCCGCCATTCACAGTTCGCTTATTCTCAATTCTACAGAGTTTAAGTTCAATCTCTTCACCACTTATCGGATGTAACCCTAAACCTTTCCTTGGGAAAGGAAGTATGCGATAAGCTTCATTTACATCGGGAATTTCTATAACATCCATTAGCCCAACTGGAAACTTATAATCTCGTCTAATTCTTCCGTCTACTTTTATTTTTCCTTCAGCAAGTATTCTGCGAGTTTCCCTTGCGGTTTTAGCGTAACCGAGGATATCTCTAACTATTAATAGTAGTGGCAGACATCTGTTCATTGGATGTGGTCCTGGACTAGGTCTGACGGTCCATTTAAACTCTTTCCTATGTATAGGCCAGAATTTTGGTGCTGGAAGACGTTTTAAGTGTCTCTTCGGTCCTTTTTTACCCAACTTCTTCACCCTCCTCTTGGGGCTTCTCTTCTTCAGCCTCTTCTAAGGACTCCTCTAACGTCTCTTCAGCTTCTTCCTTTGCTTCTTCCTCAATTAATTCTTCTGCAGCGGCTGCCTTTCTTTCAATAATTTTCTTTCGCCATTTATCACTTAGGTCAAGTTTTGTAATCATAACATTTGAGGGATGAATAGGGTAATATACAGTTGATTTATCGGTTTTTTCTCTTGTTACTCCTTCAACATGAATTCTATATTTTTTAAGGTCTACTTTTACAACTTTTCCTTCAAGGTCTTTGTAATCTCCTCTAGTAACTACAACGGTATCTCCTTTTCTAACTGGCAATCTTTTAACGCCATATTTTATTCTAAGGTCAGGTGAAAGAGGTGCTGTCATTAATTTATTTCTAAGGTGTAGGGGAGCATTATATAGGAACTTTCTCTGTTTTCTTGGTTGTTTAGATTTTGGGAAAGGCATATTTCTATCCTCCTAGACAACTATACTAGCTACTCGTGCGACGCTTGGCCATTTTTCAGCTGCTTCTTTAGCTACCGGACCACGTATCTCTGATCCTTTTGGTTCACCTTCCGGTGAAACTATTACGGCTGCATTATCCTCGAAAGAAACCCAAACACCGTTATATCTTCTATATGGTTTTCTTTGTCTAACAATGATGGCTCTAACAACTTGTCTTCTCATTTTTGGTGTACCCTTTTTAACCGAAACCACAACCATGTCTCCAACTCCGGCTGATGGTAATCGGTTCAATCGCCCTTTATATCCGATAACAGCTATGATAGCTAGTTCTTTTGCTCCAGTATTATCAGCACATTTTAATCTTGCTCCAACTGGAAGGCCGCGTGTAATTCTTGGTTTATATCCTACAGAGATCTTACGAATACGACGTGCGGGCAATTATTATCCCTCACACTATTTCTATTTGCTTAATTTTTCTATAACAACGAAACTTACCGTTTTGCTAAGGGGACGGCACTCCGCTATTTTTACTCTATCTCCGATTTTAGCATCAATACATGGAGGATTGTGAGCATGAATAAGAGATTTTCTTTTTTCATATCTCATATATTTTTTGACGTACCATAGATAATCCCTTCTTACCACGACCGTTCTATTCATTTTATCGCTGACAACTATGCCTTCAAATATTCTTCCTCTAACGGGTAAAGTGCCGTGAAACGGGCAATCTGGGTCATCACACTCTGCTTTAGGCGGAATAACATCTAGCCCTATGTTTCTAGTCATCTTAAAGGACCTCCAATTTATCTACAAACGATACGTATTTGAATTATTATTAAACGTTGAGGGTGGTTTGAAACATGGTTAATAAAATTGTTTTTAACTTTTTCGTGTCCAAGGGATAGGGGTTCATTCACCCTTGAAATAGGTATATTTGCGTACCATCACAAAAATAAATGACTTAAAAAGTTTACCTAAAAAGACTTGACTAGACAAGGTTGATACGGTATAGCCTAAGAAAGTCTTATCAAAAAATACTCGAAATTAAGGTATAAGTTTTCATATTAAC